>CAVBPI010000006.1:15683-22396 GCA_963596955.1 bacterium
CTTCCAGAACAGCCGCCATTTCTCAGGTCTGCGGAAAACCTGCTTGAGAAACAGGCAATAGCGTCCGACGTTTTCAAAAAACTTTCTTATCATACCTCCGGGAAATTCTCAAAAAATCAAGTCTGCCTATTCTTTTCAGTCTTCCCAAAAGACCGTGCGTGAAAGATCCGGCTCCACGCGGATGTGCACCTTCAGAGTCTCCTCCGGGAGCAGTTCCTCAATGTTCTCCGGCCACTCCATCAGGCAGAGGCAGCCGCTGTAGAGGTAGTCGTCCAGCCCTATGTCAATTGCCTCGGACGGTTTCGTTATGCGGTAGAAATCAAAGTGATAGACCGACTCGCCGTCCTCGGTCACATACTCGTTGACAATGGTGAACGTCGGGGAGCAGACCGGATCGGTCACTCCCAGCCTCTTGCATATAGCCGTGGTGAAGGTGGTCTTTCCCGCCCCCATAGGCGCATAGAAAGCGACCAGCCGCCGCTCCCCTATCTGTTCCAGAAACTCTCCGGCAGCCCTGTCAAGGTCGGCCGTATCCCTTATAATAATGCTGTGTTCCATAATGAAAGTATCTGATGCTCTCTCTTGCGGACATCCTTCTGTCCGGTGCAACAAGCCCCGGAGCAGCGAAGTCGTTTTCCGAAGTTTGTGGGGACAAAATTAGTAAATTTATGCAGATAATTAAAATCCGCAACGACGGTCAAAGCTGGCGGGTCTTGTCGAGGAAGCGGAAACCGGCGGCTTCACTGAGGTGCAGGACGGAGATGTCTGGAGAACCTTCGAGGTCGGCTATGGTACGGGCTATCCGGATAATTCTCATGCAGGCCCTCGCGGAAAGACCCATAGACTCGACGGTGCGGCGCAGGAAGTCGCGGCAGCCCCCGTCCAGGGGACAGTACTTGCCGATGAGGCGATTGTTCATCATCGCGTTGGTGTAAATCCCGTCGCCGGAGAACCGCTTCCGCTGGATTTCCCTTGCCCTGACCACACGTTCCCGCACCTGCGCGCTACTCTCGCACTCGGCCGGAGCCGTGAGCTTAGAGGCATCGACAGAGTGCATCCAGAGCTGGATGTCTATGCGGTCCATCATCGGGCCGGAGAGGCGCGTGAGGTAGTTCAGCCTCTGGCCTGTCGTGCAGTGGCAGCGGTCGCCCTCGCCATAGTAGCCGCAGGGACAGGGATTTGCCGCCGCCACAAGCATGAACGACGCCGGATAGGTGACCTTGCCACGGAGCCTGGACACGGTGATTTTCCCGTCTTCCATGGGTCCGCGCAGAGCCTCCACTACCTTCTTGGGAGCCTCGCAGAACTCATCTATGAACAGCACGCCGTTGTGCGCGAGGGAAATCTCTCCCGGCAGGATGCTGTCCGAGCCGCCGCCTATGAGAGCGGGGATTGACGCACTGTAGTGCGGCGCCCTGAAAGGGCGCACGGTCATCAGTCCATGATGACCGTAAATCCCCGCCACCGAATAAATCTTGCTGGTCTCAAGCGACTCCTCACGCGACATCGGCGGCAAGATTCCGGCAAGCGCCTTTGCCAGGGAGGACTTCCCCGAGCCGGGAGGACCGACCATAATCACATTATGCCCTCCTGCGGCGGCAATCTCAATTCCGCGCTTCGCCCCCTCCTGCCCGATGATGTGCGCGAAATCCACGGACTCCCCCTCGGAAGCGGCCTCGCAGTCCGCCTTGGAAGGTGTCCTGTTCCCGACAAGCAGGTCGGATACGTCATCCTTGCCGGCGACGACACGCAGCACCTCCCTCAGGTCGCGGACACCATAGACCGTTCCAGAGTAGTAGTCGGCCGTGTCAGAGGCTGACTCAAGCGGCAGAATGCATCCTTTTCTGCCCTCGGCCACGCTCAGTTCGGCCACCGGAAGGGCACCCGGGACAGGACGCACGGTCCCGTCAAGCCCGAGCTCGCCCATAATCAGGTAGTCCCCGAGCGCACCATGCTCCACCTGCCCGGATGCGGCGAGTATGCCGACTGCAATCGGCACGTCGTAGCCGCTCCCGTTCTTGTGTATGTCAGCGGGTGCAAGGTTTATGACAATGCGCTTGCCCGGAATCCTGAAGCCGAGCGACTGCAGGGCCGTGACCGTGCGCAAAAGGCTTTCCTTCACGGCCGCATCCGCAAGCCCGACCAGATGGATGCCGATTCCGGATGAAATGTCAACCTCAACCGTGACATGAACCGCCTGTACGCCTATACATTTGGCGCTGTGAATGTTAATCAGCATAATTTGCGTTTTTGAAGGTTCTTACAAGTTGCGGGCAGCCTTCTTGCCGGCATCGCTCTCCTCTTCGGCAGGCTCCCGCCAAACACCGGTCACAATCCCCCGGAAAGCGAGACTGTCAATGTCGCCGTTGTCCCAGAGAATCGCGCGTCCGCCGCCCGACCTTGACGTCATTCCTATCATTATCCCGTCATCATCGGCACACAGGGCGTCGCCGCTCATCATCGTGTAGCCCTCCGGGAGGGTATCACGGACAGACCCGTTGCAGAGTATGTCCCGCAAGCGTCCTCTCATGGATTTCCGGACACCCACGACGGAGTCCGCGACATGACGGAAGCCGAGCGCGATGTCATCCGAAACCCACGAGCCCCGAATGTTTTTTCCGGAACATACTATATAGGAGGGGATTCCACGGGAGGGCGAACATGAACATACGGCAAGCATCGGTTCAGCATTGCTGAGCACGGTTCCGCCTGAGACACTGAACAGGAACTGTTGGGAAAGAGGCTTAAACGAGCCGTCGCCGCTGTTTGCTATCCCGACCGAGGAGATTCCGGGGCCTACTCGCCTCCGGCACAGGACGGCAATCCCGGCCGGCTTCGTGCGCCCGGTTCCCGGCCTGACCCGAGATGTTCCCGTGCGCGGGAAGGCCAGCCCATAGACCTCGGTCACGTCTGAGGGAAGCTCCACCTTGATATTTTCGGAACCCGTCACGGCATAATACTGCCACAGGTAGCCGGCCGTGGAGTTGACCCTCGTCCTGTAGAAAAAGCGGAGTTTCCCCGACGGTGACAGCCCCGCATTCTGAAACACAGTGCCGGTCATCCCGAGAAACAGCGGAATCCCGTCGGAACGGGAAGAGAAGCCCTGTCCGTCACGGGACTCTCCGAGAGTGAGGACATGACCGTCACGGACAGCAAGAAAGACTATCCGTTCCCGGCCGGCGTAGCGGAACAGTTCCCTGCCGTCACGGGAAATGACGGTTTCATTGTCCGTGCAGAAATCCGTATAGAGATGTCCGTCCGCATATCGGTGCATATCAATGTCTTCCGACACGAGCCCCTCAGCGCTCACCGGTATGCTCAGCACTTTCTCGCCGTCACGGAACACGACGAGCGACGGAACCTCCTGCCCTGAGGGGTTCCATGAATTCCAGTCATAGCCTTCAGGGTACTCGATGCCGGTCACGACCGTAACCGCACGTGCCCTTTCGGCATCTTCTATATAGTCCGGGGCAGGCGGCCGCGGGACAATCTCCCCCAACTCGCGCAGCCCGCATGAGCCAGAGACAAGACCCAGCAGGACAAACCACCCGATGACTGCCCCCTGCAGCCTTCCGTACCTCCCTGCACGTTCAGTTTTCCACGCACTTTCCATTTTCTTCATGTTTCAATAATTCAGTGTGACAGTCGCAAGCCGCGACATTCCGGTGCAAAGGAAAGAAAACGGGGAATCAACGGCAAAAAAGTGGCGGAACATAAGGACATTTCGCCACAGTTTTCTCTTTTTATATGTTTTTTCTTTTTTTATGGATTTCTATATGTCCAAGAAAGAAAAGCCCTCCGGACGCAGACGGAAGACCGTTTTTTAATCTTTTTTAGATTTCCCAATCTATATTTCGGAGATATGGAACACAGACGGGCCGCTTCCTGACATGGCGGCATAGACACATCCGCGGGCATAGCAGTCCTCTATCGTCTCCCTGACAAGAGGATGCGCGGCGGCGATTACGGGTTCAAAGTCGTTCTTCACGAGTCCTCTCCACCGAGTGATGTCACGCGAAAGGGCATCCCTGAGGGAAATCTGAGGAACCGCCGGGGTGATGCTGCGGTAGGCCTGCGCCGTGGAAATCTTGAGATGCGAGTCAAGGGCAATCACACCGAGGCGGCATCGTGCGGACGCCCCGCCAGAAGACACGCTATCCGACAAGGCCGAGGATGCGGCGGAATCGCGGAAGGAAGCCGCCGCCCCGCTGAAATCAATGCCGGACAGAGGAAATTCCGTCAGCACCTCGCCACGCCCCTCGCCTAGCATCGGGCGGTTGTAGATGAAGAACGGGCAGTCGCTGCCGAGTTCGGCGGCAATGGAGGCAAGTTCAGCCTCCGAAAGCCCCACAGAGAACATCTCGTTCAGCATCTTCAGCGTGAACGCCCCGTCGGACGAGCCTCCGCCGAGCCCGCCGCCGACAGGATTGCGCTTTTCCAGAAAAATCGACACCGGAGGAATGCCGAAACGGCTGTTCATCAGCCTCCAGGCCTTCGCACACAGGTCGGACATGGGGTTCCAGTCCGGGATTCCGGGCTTGGCAGAAGTAATCTCTATCGAGAAGGATTCCGCAGGAACTATCTCAAGGACATCCGTCATGCCGAAGTAGGGCACGAACAGAGTCTCGATGTCATGATAGCCGTCCGGACGAGCGCGAAGCACGTTCAGACCGACATTGACCTTTACATTAGGATAGCTGACCATATCTCCGATTTGCAGTTGGCACAGAGACCGCTCTACAGGCGGATCTCCCTGATTGAGGACTCGACCTCCGAGCGCAGCCGTTCCCGCTCATTCCCGTCAGGGACGATGTCGAACACCGGGGAGACGAACGATATCATCTGTAGAAAACGCGCCTCCTCAAGCGAGATGCCGCGCGAGCGCATATAGAACTGCTCGTCCTCGTTAAGCTTGCCGATTGTGGCCCCGTGGGAGCACTTCACGTCGTCGGCATAGATTTCAAGCTGCGGCTTTGTGTTCACCCGAGCGCTCTCGGAAAGCAGCAGATTGTGGTTCGCCTGGTAGGCCTCCGTCTTCTGCGCGTCCTGAGCCACGACTATGCGGCCGTAGAAATCGACCCGCGCGGAACCTCCCACAAGGTTCTTGAAAAGCTGGGAAGATGAGCATCCGGGGACATTGTGCCTTAGTTCCACATGAACGCCGATGCGCTCGTCGGAAGAGGACACGCCCACCCCGTTAAGAGAGAACCTCGCGCCCTCGCCGTTCAGCTCCACCCGGAGACTGATTTCCGCGCTGACTCCCGGCATGGCTACAAGAAGGAGCGAAAGTTCCTCGTCGCGTCCGAGCACAATCGACTCCGGAACGGCATCACGGCCGACAAAATATGTCCTAAAGCTTGTCATATCCGTTCTCCTCAATGAAGTCCACAAGTTCGCGCCCGGCGGTCTTGACGATGCGGCCGTCCTTCAGGACATGGACGACGTCAGGCACGATGTATTCCAGAAGGCGCTGATAGTGAGTGATTATGATTGAGGCCTTCTCCGGGGTATGGAGGGCGTTCACGCCATTGGCCACAATCCTCAGCGCATCGACGTCCAGTCCGCTGTCCGTCTCGTCCAGAATGGAGAGCGTGGGGTCGAGCATCGCCATCTGGAAGATTTCGCTGCGCTTCTTCTCGCCTCCGGAGAAGCCCACGTTCACCTCCCTCTTCGCAAATTCGGGCTTCATCTGCACGAACGCCATCTTCTCGCGGAGCAGCTTGAGGAACTCTCCGGCCTTCATCGGCTCAAGCCCCATTGCCTCCCGGCGCGAGTTAACGGCAGTTTTCATGAAATTCGTGATGGTCACTCCCGGAATCTCCACGGGGTACTGGAACGACATGAATATTCCCGCCCATGAGCGCTCTTCCGGCGACATCGCCAGTAGATTCTTTCCCATATACTCGATTGTGCCTTCGGTTACCGTATATTGCGGTTTTCCGGCAAGCACAGAACTCAGCGTGCTCTTTCCCGCCCCGTTCGGTCCCATGAAGGCGTGAATCTCTCCCTTGCGGATTTCGAGGTCTATGCCCTTGAGGATTTCCTTTCCTTCGATTCCGGCCCGCAGACCCTTTATTTTAAGTATGACGTCAGACATATCTATTCATAAATATTTGATTCATATAATTTTATCTCCATTCACAGGAATATGTTTTCATCCTCCGGCTCATGCGTTCTTTCGATACAGCTTCATCCACGAGACGAGCGAGACGACGCCGTTGATGAGGTAGAGGCAGCAGATAATCGGCATGAACACGTGCCCCACCGAAATGTGCAGGGCAAGCTGGGTTATGTTCACGAGCAGCCATGCAATCCAGCAGTCCCACTTCTTTAGGGCGGAAAGGAACTGCGCCACGAGTATCAGCACCGTCACGCAGGCATCCAGATACGGAACCGGGTCGGCCGGGAACTTGCCCGGAGCCCACACCGTCCCGAGCTGATGCAGCAGCCAGCCCCAGACGCCGGCGAGGACGAATACCGAGGCTATTGCGATTATCCTCTGCGTCCAGCTCAGCATGGAGACTTTCAGCTCACCATCTCCCGTGGAAGACTGTTCGCCGGCCTTAGGATGCGTCCACCTCCAGTGACCGAGGACATTGATTCCCAACGAGATGGGCTGAAGAATCAGGGAGGCGTAGAGGTGCTTGTTCCAGAACATGAGGAACAGCGCGGCAGTGTAGAGGTAGCCTACCCAGAAGTTGTATTTGCTGTTT
>CAVBPI010000006.1:22406-24149 GCA_963596955.1 bacterium
GTTTCGTCCTGCAAGGAATACGCAGGTCAGCCCCAGCACCGAGGTGATGAGGTCTATCAGCAGCACCGGCCGGTCGCCGCCTATAGTAAACAGCACATAGTTTATCAAATCCATTTCCTAATAGTATTCTTAAATATTTCATAGCATAATGCCATTAGGCATCTCCAAGCAACGGCATCCGCCGAAATCTTCCAAGCACTAACCCACCGACCCCTCCAAAGACACTGACAGAAGTTTCTGCGCCTCGACGGCGAACTCCATCGGAAGCTTGGCGAGGACTTCCTTCGCGTAGCCGTTGACAATCAGCCCCACGGCATCCTCCTGCCCTATGCCCCTCTGGTTGCAGTAGAAAAGCTGGTCCTCGCTGATTTTCGAGGTCGTCGCCTCGTGCTCCACAACGGCCGTCGGGTTGGAGTTCTGAATGTCAGGGAAAGTGTGCGCACCGCAGCGCGAGCCAATCAGCAGACTGTCGCACTGGGAGTAGTTCCTCGCGTTGTCCGCTCCGGGAAGCATCTTGACGAGTCCTCGGTAGCTGTTCTGGCTGTGCCCGGCGGAGATTCCCTTGCTGACGATGCGGCTGCGGGTGTTGCGTCCGATGTGTATCATCTTGGTGCCCGTGTCCGCCTGCTGGAAGTTGTTGGTGACGGCTACGGAGTAGAACTCCGAGGAGGAGTTGTCCCCCTTCAGTATCGTTGACGGGTATTTCCATGTGATTGCGGAACCGGTCTCGACCTGAGTCCATGACAGGTGGCTTCCGCTTCCCTTGCATATTCCCCTCTTAGTCACGAAGTTGAAGATTCCTCCGCGTCCCTCGGCATCGCCCGGATACCAGTTCTGAACAGTCGAATATTTCACGTCCGCGTCCTTCTCGACGATTATTTCCACCACCGCCGCGTGCAGCTGGTTCTCGTCGCGCATCGGGGCGGTGCAGCCCTCCATGTAGCTGACATACGAGCCCTCGTCGGCGACTATGAGCGTGCGCTCGAACTGTCCCGTGCCCTTCGCGTTGATGCGGAAGTAGCTGGAGAGCTCCATCGGGCAGCGCACCCCTTTCGGAATGTAGCAGAACGACCCGTCGCTGAACACGGCGGAGTTGAGCGCGGCGTAGAAGTTATCCCCGGAAGGAACGACGGTGGCGAGATATTTCCGCACAAGGTCCGGATGCTCGCGCACGGCCTCCGAGAACGAGCAGAAGATGATTCCCTTCTCCTCAAGGGCCGCACGGAAGGTTGTCTTTACGGAAACCGAGTCGAAGACCGCATCTACGGCGACGCCCGCGAGGGTTTTCCTCTCGTGAAGCGGAATGCCGAGCTTGTCGAAGGTCTTTTCGAGCTCGGGGTCTATTTCCTTCGGTCCGTCGCCGTCCCGCTTAGGCGCGGCATAATATATAATGTCCTGAAAATCAATCTCCGGAATGTTCAGATGCCCCCATTTCGGCACCTCCATCCCACGCCATTTGCGGAAGGCGTCGAGGCGGAAGTCCAGCAGCCACTGAGGCTCGTCCTTCTTCGCGGAAATAAGGCGTATGATGTCCTCGTTCAGACCCTTGGGGATAAACTCCTGTTCAAGGTCAGTCACGAAGCCGTGCTCATATTCCTTCCCGGCGATGTCTTCGATTATATTTCTCTCTTCTATGTTCCTTTCGTCCATATTTTTTCATCCTCATATTTCCGTCCCCGGATATTCCTGTCGTCACAGACATATAATCCGCAAATTTACGAAAATTTCAGTACGCATAGAATC
>CAVBPI010000007.1:0-3420 GCA_963596955.1 bacterium
CCGTATGCGTCTATCCTAACTTCGCATCGACCGTGCGCGACAATAGGAAGGGCGACTATCACATCACCGTGGTCGCCGCCTGCTTCCCGTCCTCCCAGAGCTTTATTGATGTGAAGCTCCTGGAGTGCGCCAAGGCGGTGGAGAACGGTGCTGACGAGGTTGATATAGTGCTCGCGCTCAACGCTTTCCTTGCCGGTGACTATGACAGGGCGTCGGAGGAAATCCGCGCAGTGAGAAAGTGCATCGACTCCGTCGCGCAGAAGCAGGGACGCTCTGTCCATCTGAAAGTCATACTCGAAACCGGACTGCTCGTTTCTGTCGAGAACATCGCGAAGGCCTCGTTCCTCGCCATGGAGGCCGGCGCTGACTTCATCAAGACATCGACCGGAAAGGTGGAGGTGAACGCGACTCCGGTGGCGGCCTTCGTCATGTGCCAGTGCATCGCCAAATTCTATGAAAAGACCGGGAAAAAGGTCGGATTCAAGCCTGCAGGAGGCATTTCCAACGCAAAAGATGCAATTTGTTACTACCTCATAGTTTCAACGGCTCTTGGTCGGGAGTGGCTCAACAAGGATTTGTTCCGATATGGCGTCAGCCGCGTTGCAAACAGCATTTTGTCCGCCGTGGAGCAGAAAACGGTGACCTATTTTTAGACCTTTCCCCGAAAAAGTTTGCGCAAACTTTTTCTGATTTTGAAAAATAAATCGCCCTTGGAGATGCCTCTGAGGGCGATTTGTGCAATTAGCCGCTGAATATTTCATTCAACGGCTAATTGGTTATAGCTTTGCCCCGTAATTTAAAATGAAGCGATATGAAACGTATTCTTTTGTTCTTCGGGGCTGCTGTGACATTACTGTCCTGCGAGAGAATTGACTTTGGTTCCGGCAACAGCCCTGCCGGTCCGGACGGTGCGGAAATCCCGCACGAGGCTATTGTGCTCGGCCGTCAGCTTGAGGATCCGTACAAGACCGAAAACATGACGAAGGCCTTGCGTGAGATGTATCCTACAAAGGCTGACCGCGTCAATGTGAGCACGACCGACCTCTATGTGCGCTTCCTTCCCGCGAACCAGGACGAATTTGACCTGTTGAAGGCCTCCGGGGTTGAGCTTCTGGACCATCCGCTCGACTACGAGATTCTGCGCGAGGGTGACTGGTACCGTGACCCGTCGGTAGGGGAGGACGAAATCACCTGGCAGTATGCCGTCGTCCCCAAGGACTTCAAGTTTCCTGATGTCAGGCATCAGGTCCTGCACGAGTGCTACATCGCCGCACATGACCCATCCACGAAGGCGGACGGACTGGACTGGGAGGCGGTCGAGCGCAGGGCATTCGAGCTTACCGGCAATGCCGGAATGCTTTCCGAACCTCTTGTGACGAGGGCGGACAGGGTCAATCCCGCCGGGAGGATTACCATAGTGGATGAGGAGGCGGACGGGGGAAAGCCTATAGGGGTGGCCGGAGTCATGGTCAGCTGCAATGCCTTCGTCAAGTTCGCGCGGGCATACACCGACCGGGACGGCTACTACAAGATGGACCGTCAGTTCTCGTCTAAGCTGCGCTATCGGCTGGTGTTCAAGGACGAGAAGAACTTCGCGATAGGCCTGAACCTGATACTCGTGCCGGCCTCGGTCTCGACGCTCGGGAAGGCTGAGCCTTCGGGAGTCAGTCTGAACGTCACCGCGGATTCCGAGGGAAAGCTGTTCCGCCGCTGTGTCGTGAACAACGCCGTCTATGACTACATCAACCGCTGCGGCAAGGAGGACATGAACATCTCCGCTCCTTCGGCCGACCTTCGGCTCTGGATAATGAACGGCCTTGAAAACTGCAGCACCCCGATGATTCATCAGGGCGCCGTCGTGAGCCATGCTCTCATAGCCGGTTTCCTCGGCGTCTATTCCCCGCTCGTCAAGCTCTTCGCTCCGGACATAACTCTCGGGACCTCCGGGAAGTCCTCGTACAGGAGAATCTGGTCTGACACAATCCATGAGCTTGCCCATGCGAGCCACTATGCCAAGGTCGGTAACGGCTACTGGAACAAATATGTGGAATACATCCTGCGCTCGTTTATCTCAAGCGGCTCGACCTACGGGACCGGAAAGGAGGACGGAGCCGGCTACTGTGCGGTGGGCGAAATGTGGGCCTACTATCTCGAAAGCGTGATGCATAAGGACCGCTATGGCGGATATGTCCCTAACAGCGGCGAGAGCTTCTGGTTCAAGCCGCAGATTCTCAGATACCTCGACGAGAGGGGAATCGGCCGTGACGTGATTTTCGGCGCGATGTCGGGTGACGTGGCTTCCGTCACTTCTCTTAGGGACGCGATTGTAAAGGCCTGTCCGGAAAAGCGCACCATGATTGAACAGGCGTTCGCGAGATATTCTGACCAGTAGCGGGCGGAGGGTGAAGTCATGAAGGCTATCGTGAAGGCGTCTGTGCACGTCATGCTTACCGCGGCTGCGCTGCTGGCCTCCGGCGTCGGGGCCAAGGCCCAGAGGTTCAACATATCCACAAACCTGCTGGAGTACGTGAATCTCGGTACGCTCAACCTTGACGCGTCTGTCGGAGTCGCGAAGAACTGGTCTGTCGGGGCCGGCGTGCGCTACAACCCGTTCAGCTACAGTTCCGAAAGGCGCGGCGTGTTCTACAACCGCCAGCAGTCATGGTCGTTCGGGGCGCGCTACTGGCTGTGGCACATAAACTCGGGCTGGTGGTTCGGGAGCAAGCTCCGTTATCAGGAATACAGTTCCGGCGGCTGGAGCTCGGACAGCACCGAGGAGGGGGACCGCTACGGCTTCGGGATGTATGCGGGCTATTCATATATGCTTTTCCCGCACTTCAACCTTGAGCTGGGCCTCGGACTCTGGGGCGGAGGCGCGACCTACAGGCGATTTTCCTGCCCTGTCTGCGGAATAACCGAGGCGGAAGGCAGCCGGATGTTCGTCCTGCCGGATGACCTGCTCATATCGTTGGTTTATGTGTTCTGAAGACTCGTATGCGATGAAATCATTGACGGATAATATCATGCCCATCTCAGTCGTTCCGCTTCTGCCTCTCGCTGTGGCGCTGCTTCTGTCCGGAGCGGTCTCTTGCTCCCCGTCCGGCAAGGTCAAGGCCATGTTCGACAGGGGAATCACGGCGGACATCTGCATTCCTGAAACGCCTTCAGACGATTCTGAAGAGGGTGGGACGGCCATGGATGAGACCCGTGACGCGGACTCGCACGGTGCGGAATCCCTTGACGGAGAGGACGGACCGATAATCATGAACGCGATAAGGGACGACGAGACTGGGGAGATGGTCGCCACAGACGTCATTTCCGAGTCGAAGGTGGTGGCGAGGTTCAATCATGTCTCAGAGAGGCTTGGCAATGTCAGCATCAGCTTTGACATAGTCGTCCCTTCCGCGCTGCTTGACTCTG
>CAVBPI010000007.1:3430-8686 GCA_963596955.1 bacterium
GTGCTTGTGACTGGCTCCAAGTACCGTGACCGCCAGTTGAGGGGCTATCAGCGCTACCGCGAATTTCTCGCTTCCATCATCACGGACACGACGGATCTGATTATGATGCGGCAGCTTGAGATGTTCATAGCCCGC
This sequence comes from bacterium, assembly GCA_963596955.1. Classification (GTDB taxonomy): domain Bacteria; phylum Bacteroidota; class Bacteroidia; order Bacteroidales; family UBA932; genus Cryptobacteroides. The sequence goes on from CAVBPI010000007.1 coordinate 3,566, forward strand.
TACTATCCCGGAACATACGCCATGCGGCGCGACTCCTCGATTGTGCCGGAGCCGGAGGCCGAAAACCTGTTCGGGGTCACGCAGCGCGAGGCCATGACGCACTATTCCAAAACCCTGAAGCATTACATCAACGACAGGAAGAAGCGTAACCGTGAAAAGATGTTCCGTAAATATGTCAAGTCTCCGATGGACGTCGGCAACATGAGGCTCGACACCGTGCTGAGGTCGGCCGGCGGTGATTTCGTCTATCGCTATGTCCAGTCTTTCCGTTCCCGTCCGGGGCTCAGGAAAGTCACCGTGAACATGGACGGAGGGGTCTATCGCTTCGGGGAGTTCATCTGCGGATTCCCTTCTCCGGACAGCCTGGAGTTCTACATCAGCTCGCTCTCCTCGCTCGCGGACGATTCCCCTCGTTACAGAATGGTGATACGGGAGCGCGTGGTACGCGACAACACTTTGGCATTCATAGACTTTGCCGCAGGAAAGTCTGTTGTGGATACATCCCTTGGCCGGAATGCCGAGGAACTCCGGAGGGTGAGGCGCTGTGTCGGTGACGTGTTTGACAGGGAGGAACTTGAGCTTGATTCTCTGGTCGTGACCGCGACCTGCTCTCCAGAAGGGCGCTGGAGCCTGAACGCCGCCCTTTCAAAGGCACGTTCGGCGGCCGTCGGTCAGTGCATATCCGAAGTTTTCGAGTATGGGGCGGGCTCCCTGCTCAAGACCTCGTGCCTTCCGGAGGACTGGGACAGGCTCTCCCGCATGATTGCTTCGGACAGTCTGATTTCGGAAAGGTCGAGAGACTTCTACCGTCGGAAGGTCCTGCCGGTGCGCGACCCCGACGCGAGGGAGGCGAAGATGCGCGGGATGGACGAGTACCGCTACATCCGCGAGGGGCTTTATCCGAAGCTCCGGACAGTCAGCTTCGACTTTCACCTGCACCGTCGCGGCATGGTCAAGGACACGGTTCATACATCGGAGCTCGACACTGCCTATATGCACGGGGTGGCGTGCCTCAAGAGGCTGGAATATTCTGATGCCGTGCGGATTCTGCGGCCGTACAGGGACTATAATTCCGCCCTCGCCTATGCCTCCGCAGGCTATGACCACTCTTCATGGGACATACTCGGCGCACTGCCGGACAATTCCGCGGCAGTGTGCTACCTGAAGGCTCTGGTGCTTTCTCGGCTCGGAATGGTCGGCGAGGCGCGGAAGAAGCTTGAGGCGGCGATTGCGCTCGATGCGTCATTCCGCTATAGGGCCAATCTCGATCCTGAAATGGAAAGGATACTCCATAATTTCTAAACTCATTAACAATTTAAACTCATGTAATCATGAAAACAAAAATCTTCATTGCCGCAGCGGCGGCAGCCGCAGTCCTCGTGGGCTGCAACAAGAATCAGGAGCCGGTGATGGCACGTGACAATTCCGTGGAAACGGCTGAACTCAGCGTCAGCATCCCGCTTGAGGGACAGACAAAGGCTTCCGGCACTGTGTCGGAGGCGGATGAAAACACGCTCGCGTCGGTGCAGGTGTTCGTGTTCACCGACTCCGGAAACCTTGAGGCCTACAAGAGTGCCACTTCAGGGCAGCTTGACCTCTCCTGCACCAAGGGCAACAAGACCGTGGCGGCTCTTGTCAATGCGCCGGCGATAGGCGACATCACGACACTCGCCGCGCTCCGTGCCAAGACCACGGCGCTCGCGGACAATGCCGCCAGGTCCTTTGTTATGTACGGTCAGAAGGCGGTTCCGGTGAACGCAGCGTCCGTCTCGGTGACGCTTGAGGTGCAGCGCTTCGCCGCGAAAGTGGTGATTCAGAAGATTACCAACAAGATGGCCCTCGCGCAGTACCAGTCCTCTCCGGTGGAGATTACGGGGATTTACCTCATCAATGTGGCCGGAAACGCCACGCTCTCCGGCTCCGGGACTCCGTCGCTGTGGCTTAACAAGCAGAAGAACGAGGCGGCCGCGGACTGTCTCTATTACGAGAAGCCTTCATCGCTTAACATCGCCTACAATTCTTCCGAATCCACGGGGCATTATTTCTACTGCTATCCGAATCCGACTGCAGCCGACAGTGCCGACGAGGCATGGTCTCCGAGACACACGAGACTTGTGGTGGAGGCCAATGTGGGAGGAAAGAAATGCTACTATCCGATAACCCTCCCGACGGTGAACGCGAACACTGTCTATACCATAGGCGAACTGACCATAACCCGTCTCGGAACGGACACTCCTGACGTCGAGACCGTCATGGGCAGCGCGTCATTCACCATCACGGTGGCTCCTTGGAAGACGGAAAACGTTGATTCCGTGACAATATAACCCGGTCCATTTTCAATGCCATGAGGAAGATTTTACTGGTTTTGTCTCTGTGTGTCTCAGTCCTCCAGTCGTGCTCGATTAAGGAGGACAGGCACGCTTGCCCATGCCTGCTCAGGCTGGACTTCAGCTCCGTGGAGGAGAGTGCCCGTCATGGAAGGCTGCTGCTTTCCGTGGTTTCGGACGACGGCTTTTCCCTGTCCGACACGCTTGACATGACGGTGGAAGGGGACATCCATGAAGTCCGGGTTCCGAGAACCGGAGTGCGCGTGAACCTGTGGTCGGACGATGCGGAGGGCTTCATCGGAGAGGACGGGCTGGTGATTCCGCTGGGTGACGAATGCCCCGCGGTGAGAATGTTTTCCTCATTCGTCGCCACCGACTGCGAGACCTGCACCGAGGCGGTCAGCCTGCATAAGAACTACTGCCGCCTTACGGTCATAGCCGACGACGATGACGACGGGGACTATCCCTTCGCCCTTGGGGTGTATGGAAACGTCGATGGCTACGATGCCGGCGGCAGTCCGCGAAACGGCGAGTTCTGTCACTATCTTGTCGGACAGCCTGACGGCTCGGGAGGTGTGTCGCGCGTGATTACGCTGCCTCGTCAGACCGACTCCTCCCTGCTGCTTGACGTTTCCGAGAATGCCGAGGTCCTCAAGACCTTCGCGCTCGGGAACTACATAAGGCAGAGCGGCTATGACTGGACTGAGCCCGACCTCAAGGACATGGTCGTGAGGATTGACTATGCGAGCACCAGAATCGTCATCTCCGTCGGAGCATGGGAGTATAGTTATGATGTCGATATAGAGTTCTGACAAGAGTACCCCTGCTGGGCATACGGCGGCGCGAAAAATATTTTGCCCATATCGTTCGGAATATGAAAAGTTTTTGTAACTTTGCACTCCATTCTGAGCGCGGGTGGCGAAATTGGTAGACGCGCTACTCTCAGAAGGTAGTGCCAGCAATGGCGTGCCAGTTCGACTCTGGTCTCGCGCACTGGACAAAAGGAGACGGCTCATTGAGTTTCGTCTCCTTTTTATATTTTGGTAATTTTTTATACCTTTGCAGCCCGAAAATTATAGCAGATAATATATGGAAATCAGAAACATCGCAATCATCGCTCATGTAGATCACGGCAAGACTACGCTCGTTGACAGGATGATTTATCAGGCGAATCTGGTCAGGGGAAAGGAAAACCTCGAAGAACTGATTCTTGACAACAACGACCTCGAAAGGGAAAGGGGCATCACAATTCTTGCAAAGAATGTGTCAGTAACCTACAAGGGGGTGAAAATCAATATTATAGACACTCCGGGGCACAGCGATTTCGGAGGAGAGGTCGAGCGTGTGCTTAACATGGCCGACGGAGTGCTGCTGCTCGTCGATGCGTTCGAGGGCTGTATGCCGCAGACGCGTTTCGTGCTTCAGAAGGCCATCGAGATGGGAAAGAAGCCTGTCGTGGTGGTGAACAAGGTCGATAAGCTGAACTGCCGTCCGGAGGAGGTGCAGGAGGAGGTCTTTGACCTGATGTGCGCGCTCAACGCCACGGATGACCAGCTTGACTTCAAGACCGTCTATGGAAGCGCGAAGCAGGGCTGGATGTCCTACGACTGGAGGAAGCCGACCACGGACATCACTCCGCTGCTCGACACGATACTTGAGGCGGTTCCGGCTCCGGAAGTCAGGGAAGGCACTCCCCAGATGCTGATTTCATCGCTTGAGTACTCCCCTTATGTGGGCAGAATCGCCATCGGAAGGGTGACCCGAGGTGAGCTCAAGGCGGGCATGAACATAAGCCTCTGCAAGAGATACGACATAATCCAGAAGCAGAAAATCAAGGACCTGATGGTGTTCTCCGGCCTGGGAAAGACCAAGGTCGAGAGCGTCCAGTGCGGGGATATCTGTGCTGTCGTCGGGATTGACGGGTTTGAAATCGGTGACACCATCGCCGACTACGAGAACCCTGAGGCGCTTCCGCCTATCGCCGTGGATGAGCCTACGATGAGCATGCTCTTCTGCATCAACAATTCCCCGTTCTTCGGCCGTGAGGGCAAGTTCGTGACTTCCCGCCATCTGAAGGAGCGGCTTGAGAAGGAACTTGAGAAGAATCTCGCCCTGCGCGTGAAGCCGGGTCCTAACGCCGACTCGTTCATAGTCTATGGCCGTGGTGTGCTTCACCTTTCGGTGCTCATCGAGACCATGCGCCGCGAGGGATTCGAACTTCAGGTAGGTCAGCCTAAGGTGCTGGACAAGACCATAAACGGACAGCGCTGCGAGCCTATAGAGAACCTTACCATCGACGTTCCGGAGGAGTTCGTGGGCAAGGCAATCGAGATTTCGACGCGCCGCAAGGCCGCCCTCATCCACATGGAAAACCGAGGCGACCGCACGCATCTTGAGTTCGACATTCCGGCCCGCGGCCTCATGGGACTCCGCAGCAACCTGCTCACGGCCACTCAGGGAGAGGCTGTCGTCGCTCACCGCTTCAAGGACTACGAGCCTTACAAGGGCGACATCGAGCGCAGGACCAACGGCTCTCTCGTGTCTCTCGAAACCGGAGTTTCCGTCGCCTACTCCATGGACAAGCTTCAGGACAGGGGGCGCTTCTTCATCGAGCCGGGCGTGGAAATCTATGCCGGGCAGGTCGTCGGGGAGCATACCCGCGAGAGGGATTTGAACATCAACATCTGCAAGACCAAGAAGCTTACGAATATGCGCGCGTCCGGAAGTGACGACAAGGTCATGCTTCCGCCGCCTATTGTTTTCTCTCTTGAGGAGGCCCTTGAGTACATTCAGG
>CAVBPI010000007.1:8696-13568 GCA_963596955.1 bacterium
TCCGGAGCGTCTGCGGATGCGGAGTGAGACCGATGAGGACAAAAACTCGCTGATAAAATTGATTTTAGCAAAAATTATTTCTATCTTTGTCGGCTCAAATCTATTTTGGTGTCTATGGAGAATTTTTTACTTATAGCTCTGAATGGATTGCCTTCCGGGAAAACGGTGTTTGAGGGAAGGCTGAGCAAGGAGTTCTTTGTTGAATTTGGTAATTCGGAAATCCTCGATGCGGATGTCAGGACGGTCGTGACCGTCGAGAAGAGCGGAAGCTACATCGGAATCGACATGACGCTTGAGGGAAACGTGACGGTTGAATGCGACAGATGTCTCGAAGACCTCGTTCTTCCGGTCAGCCGCACGGTGCTTCTTGAGGTGAAGTTCGGTGACGGCCAGACTCAGGAACAGCAGGAGGGGGAGCGGGAAGTAATCTGCCTTTCGCAGGACAACACGGAGCTGGATCTCAGCCAGACGGCCTACGACTATGTCTGCCTGAGCCTGCCGCTCCAGCGTCACCACGGAGAGGGAGGATGCAATCCCGAGGCCTTGAAACATCTCTGCGGTCTCGGAGGCGGTGCCGGCAAGTATTCTCCGAAGGAGGTTTCCGACAGTCCTTTTGCCGCATTGAAGGATATGTTCGGCGGGGGATGTTCAGTGAAGAATGAGACAGATAATAAATAATTAAAAGTATAATAATATGGCACATCCGAAACGAAAGGCCTCCAAACAGAGGCGTGACAAGAGAAGAACTCACGATGTCGCTGTGGTCCCTACGCTTGCAACCTGCTCAAACTGCGGTGCAACCATAATGTTCCACAGGGTTTGTCCTGAGTGCGGCTACTATCGTGGTCGTCAGATTATAGAGAAGAAGGGCGAGTAATCCCCTCTTCTTTGATGGTCCCGTAGTTCAACGGATAGAACGGAAGTTTCCTAAACTTTAAATAGCAGTTCGATTCTGCTCGGGACTACGAAAAAAGGATGATTTGGCAACAAGTCATCCTTTTTTCGTACCTTTGCATTTCTAATGAAAAAATGAGACGAGTATGAAGAAGATTATAGCTACGGAGAACGCTCCGAAGGCCGTCGGTCCTTATTCACAGGCGGTTGAAGTGAACGGGACAGTCTGGGTCTCAGGTCAGATTCCGGTGAATCCGGCGGACGGAAGCGTGCCTGCGACGATTGAGGAACAGTCACATCAGGCTCTGAAGAATGTCGGGGCGATTCTTGCCGAGACCGGTCTTGCATATACCGATGTCGTGAAGACCACGGTTCTTCTTGCCGATATTGCGGACTTCAAGGCCATGAACGCCGTCTATGCGGAATATTTCACAGAAAAGATGCCTGCCCGCGCCTGCTTTCAGGTTGCGGCTCTCCCGCTCGGCGTGAAGGTCGAGATTGAGGCCATTGCCGTGCGGTAGGCCGGGCCGGTTTAATGTTTTGAGACAATGAATAAGAAAGCTCTTGTCGTCGGACTTTCCGTGCTGGCGGCTATGGTCGTCGGCATTGCCGTGCTCATTGCCGTGCTCTTCGGAGGTTCCGGCGCGGATTCACGGACATCGGCCATAAAGAAATCGGAGCCGCTGTTCTGTGCGGTTCCGTCAAACGCCGTCGTCGTGGCGAAATTTTCCGACCTGAGGACGGCCGTGACCGGGATTGTCGTTCCCGATGCACCTAAGAAAGGCCCGGACGCATTCGTGAGGAAGCTGTCCTCTTCAATTGAGCGGCTTCCGGAACTCTCCGGGAATCCTCTTGTGGTGTCGATGTTCTACTCCAGAAAGCTGGTTCCGCTCTTCATCCTTGACGCGGGACGCTCCTCGGACACGGACTGCGACGCCGAAATCGCTCTGGTGTCAGGACTGGCTCGGGACTGCGGACTGACCGCGGCGGACTGCGACTGTTCAAAGATTCTGTCAGTGGAGCCGAAGCTGCGCGACAGGAGGCTGCTTCTGGTCTCCCCGGAAGACAATGTTGTCAATTCTGCTCTCCGTCATCTCAACGACGGGGTGTCTGTCTATGATTCCGACGGCTTTGCCGAGGTGCAGGGACGTGTCTCTTCAAAGTCCTCCCTTTTTGTTTCCGCCTCGGACGCGGACCAGATTCTTCCGGAGATTCTGGCTCCGTCTTTCAGGAAGCACTACAAGTTTCTCAGTTCGTTTTCCGGCTGGACAGGCTTCGAGATGACTTTCTCCGAGTCCGGAGCCGAACTCTACGGCACTGCGCTTTCCGGGCAGAACACCGATTTCGTAAATGTCCTTTCCGGCCTCAGGTCCGCTTCGTCGGAGATTTTCGGAATACTGCCGTCATATACGGTGTGGACCCTCTCCATGCCGCTTTCTTCCGTCTCTGAATATGAGGATGCATATGACGTCTGGCTTGACAAGCTGATGAAGCTCCCGGATGTCAGGAAGAGGCGCGACGCCATAGACAAATCTGCCGGGATGTCTCCTGCCGCATGGTTCTCCTCGCTGAAGCCAGCGGAGATTGCCGTCGCGTCTTTCCGCTGCGGAGATGCTCTCAGGACGGTGAATCTCGTGCGATGCAGGAAACTGAAGGACACGGCGGAGATTCAGCCGTTTGAAAACGCAGGCTCTCTCTCCGCGCTGTTCGGAAGCCTTTTCGAGCGCGAGGATGAAAGCTGCTGCGCGACGGTGAACGGATGGCTCGTCACCGGTAGCCGCGAGGCCGTGGAGGAATGGTCTTCCGGCAGGGCACTGGAATACAGCCTTTATTCTAAGCTCTGTGACGCCGGGCTGAAATCATCGATTCCGGTTTCCGGCACGGTCATTTCATATTTTTCGGCAAATGAGGATGCGGCTCTTGCCGAGTCCTCGCTCGCCCGTTCCGTGTCGGCCGTCATGGATCCTAAACTTTCGGAATGTGACATCATGCCGGCTTTCATGTGCATATCTTCAGACAGGAAGTCGCCGTTGACCATGGACTTCACCATCCTTCGGGCGGACATGAAGAGGTCGAAGGCCCCGGAAATGGAACGCGATGTGCATATCTCCGTTCCGGACGGGCCTTTCACAGTGAAAAATTCGGCTACGGGAAAGAACAACACGCTCGTTCAGAACCCTAACATGACGCTCAGCCTGCGCGATGAGAACGGCAAGGGACTCTGGACCGTACCTTTCTCCGAAAAGGTGTGCGGGACGGTCGCGGACGTTGATTATTTCGCGAACGGGAAGATTCAGTTCATGTTCGGGGCAGGTTCGAAAGTCTGGCTGCTCGACCGTCTCGGACGCTTCGTGAAGCCATTCCCGGTCGAACTCGGCAAGAAAATTGTGCTTGGGCCTGCGGTCTATGACTTCAGCGGCGCGAAAAAATACAATATTCTCGTGCTTCATGAAGACAACACTATAAGGTTGTATAACCTTCAGGGGAAGGTTCCGGAAGGCTGGCAGGACATCACTTCGACAGACACGATTGTGTCGTTGCCGGAGCGTGTGGTCACGGGGCAGAAGTCCTTTTGGGTGGTCAGGACATCGAGGCAGACGCTCGTGTTCCCGTTCATGGGAGGTCAGACGCTGACGGATTTCAGCGGAGACTCGATGCTGATGCCCGACACTTCCGTCAAGGTTGAGGCTGACGGTTCGCTTTCGGCCGTGAGCTACAGCGGAAAGACTCAGAAAATAAAAGTAAAGTAATCGGTTCCGCCGGTTCGCCGGCGGACGCAACAGTATTTGAAAAATGATTTACAAATCAGTGAACAAAATGTTCGAGCAGGCGTTCCGCGAAAACTGGGAATGTCTGGCTCTTTCGAACTACAGGGGTACTACAATCTTTTACAGGGATTTGGCCGAAAGGATAGCGAAACTTCATATTCTCTTTGAACATTGCGGACTTCAGAAAGGCGACAAGGTCGCGATATGTGCGCGAAATCAGGTGAACTGGGCGGTCTCCTTCCTGGCGGCAATGACCTACGGCGCCGTTCCGGTGCCGATTCTCCACGAATTTAAGGCCGGGAACATACATCATCTCGTGAACCATTCGGAGGCGAAGGTGCTCTTTGTTGATCCGATTGTATGGGAGGGACTTTCCGAGGCCGAGATGCCGCAGCTTCAGGCCATCGCGAGAATTGACACTTTCAGGCTCATATATTCCGCATCGGAGAAGATTACCTATGCCCGCGAGCATCTGAACAGCCTCTTCGGTGAGAAATATCCAGAATCATTCGGTCCTCAGGACATGAACTACTACGAGGACAAGCCGGACGAGCTGGCTCTTATCAACTACACTTCCGGAACGTCAGGATTTTCCAAGGGCGTGATGATTCCGTACAGAACCATCCAGTCCAACATCGAGTTTGCCATGATGGCTTGCCCTTATATGGACAACAAGTCCAATATCGTCGCCATGCTGCCTTCGGCGCACATGTACGGGCTCATGTTCGAGGTGCTCTACCAGCTTTACAAGGGCGTTCACGTGCATTTCCTCACCCGTATTCCGAGTCCTAAGATTATCATGGAGGCGCTTGCTGAGGTGAAGCCGGACCTCGTGATTTCGGTTCCGCTCGTCATCGAGAAGATTTACAAGAGCAAGGTACGCCCTGTGCTTGAGAAGAACGGAATAAAGCAGATGCTGCGTGTTCCGTTGCTCGACCAGTTGATACTCAACAAGATAAAGAATGAACTCGTAAACGCGTTCGGCGGCCGGTTCCATGAAATCATCATCGGCGGGGCCGCGTTCAACAAGGATGTCGAGGAGTTCTTCAAGCGTATTCACTTCCCGTTCACCGTGGGCTACGGAATGACGGAATGCGGACCTATCATCGCCTACGACGACTGGACGACGACAAGGCTCTATTCCTGCGGAAAGGCCGCGCCGAACATGACGATAAGGATAAATTCCTCAGACCCCGAGAATGTCCCGGGC
>CAVBPI010000007.1:13578-23732 GCA_963596955.1 bacterium
GTCCCGGGCGAGGTTCTCGTCAAGGGGGACAATGTCTTTCTCGGATATTACAAGAATCAGGAGGCGACGGACGCCGTGTTCACCGAGGACGGATGGTTCAGAACCGGGGATATGGGCGTACTCGACAAGGACGGATATCTCTATCTCAAGGGACGCTCAAAGTGCATGATTCTCGGTCCGTCAGGACAGAACATATATCCGGAAGAAATCGAAACCGTCCTCAACAGTCTCGCGTATGTCGTTGATTCCCTTGTTATTGAGGATAACGGAGGACTTACGGCGCTCATATATCCGGACCTTCATCAGGCGGAGATTGACGGACTTGCCGGAGATGCTCTTCAGGCTCATCTGGAGTCTCTGGTCAAGGAGGCGAACAACGAACTTCCTAACTACGCGCGCGTCAAGACCGTGGAAATCATGCCGGAGGACTTTGAGCGCACTCCTAAGAGGAGCATCAAGCGCTACCTCTATCAGAGAAGCGGCAAATAGAAATTTCTGACAAAGCTTATGGAAAAGTTTGACAAGGCATATCTTGAGATGGCGGCGGTCTGGGCACGCAATTCCTACTGCAAGCGCCGTCAGGTCGGGGCGCTCATCGTGAAGGACAGGATGATAATCTCCGACGGCTATAACGGTACCCCGTCAGGCTTCGAGAATGTCTGCGAGGACGAGAACGGCGTCACGAAGCCTTATGTGCTTCATGCCGAGGCCAATGCAATCACGAAGGTCGCCAAGTCGGGCAACAGCAGCGAGGGGGCTACCCTATATGTGACCGCATCCCCGTGCGTGGAGTGTGCCAAGCTCATCATTCAGGCGGGCATCAGGCGCGTGGTCTATAAGGACTCCTACCGCCTCACGGACGGTGTGGAACTGCTGGAGAGGGCCGGGATTGAAGTTGAACAGGTTGATGAATAGATTCTTATGAAACGCAATGCTTATGCTCTGGTTTCCGCCCTGCTGGGGGTTCTCATCGGGGTTCTTGCGTGCCTCACGGTCATGAAGGTCGCCGCTCCGGACAGGAAGTTTGACGGGGACTATGACCGCTGGCGCAAGCTGAACCTGATTCTTGAGCAGATTCAGGATAATTATGTCGATACGATAGACCAGAAGGCGATGACCGACGCTGCGGTGGTTGCGGCAATGGGAAAGCTTGACCCCCATTCCATCTATCTTCCTCCTGTCGAGCTTGAGGAGTCCGAGACTGAGCTCGCGGGCAATTTCGAGGGCATCGGCATACAGTTCAATGTCCCGAATGACACGGCAATAGTGCTCAGCGTCATACCGGGCGGACCGTCCGAGAAGGCGGGGCTCATGCAGGGAGACAGAATCATACGGGTTGACAAGAAGACTATCGCGGGGATGAAGACTCCTCAGGATTCGATGGTCAGGCTCATGAAGGGTCCTTCGGGAAGCAAGGTAACGATTACCGTGAACCGTGAAGGCGAACTGATACCTTTCGACATCACGAGGGGGAAGATTCCTGTGCATTGTGTGGATGCTGCCTTCATGCTCGACTCCGAGACGGGATATCTCAAGCTGGCGAAATTCACGAGAACGACCTATGTCGAGTTCATATCCGCTGTGGCAAATCTCCGCGCGCAGGGCATGGAGCATCTGATTTTCGACCTTCGGGGAAACACCGGCGGCTATCTCGACCAGGCCTATATGCTCTGCAACGAGTTCCTTGAAAAGGGGGACAAGGTAGTCTATATGGAGGGGCTGCACCGCTCTCGTTCGGACTTGGACGCCGACGGCCGTGGAACTCTCAAGGACATGAAGCTTTCGGTGCTCATTGACGAGGGCTCGGCCTCTTCGAGCGAAATCTTCGCGGGAGCCATGCAGGACAATGACCGGGGCGTGATAATCGGGCGCCGGTCGTTCGGAAAGGGCCTCGTTCAGGAACCGATTAATTTCACCGACGGCAGCGGGCTGAGGCTCACGGTCGCGAGGTTCTACACTCCTTCGGGGCGCTGCATCCAGAAGCCTTACGATGACGACTATGCCTACGACATCTACGAACGCTATGCCCACGGTGAGCTGACGGACGCCGACAGCATCAGGGTGAACAAGGACGAGGTCTATTATACGGTCGGCGGCCGCGCCGTCTATGGCGGAGGCGGGATAATCCCTGACGTATTCGTTCCGATGGACACTACCCGTGCCTCAAATTTCTACGTCCAGTGCAACAAGAAGGCCACTGCCATGCGCTTTGCGAGCGCGATGTTCGACAAGTACCGCTCGGAGCTCGCTCAGATTGACGATTTCGGACAGTTGGAACGTTGGCTGGACGGCAAACATCTTGACAGACAGTTCCTTGAATACGCCGCGGCGAAGGACGGTCTGAAACCGAAGAAAGGGGAGTGGGAGGAGTCCGAGGAATATATGATGGTGCAGATCAAGGCGCTTGTCGGACGCTACTCCAAGGTCGGCGAAGAGGCGTTCTACCGATTCTATGTCGGCATTGACAAGACCTTGCAGGAAGCATTGAAACCACAGACTTTATAATGAGTTTGTGTGAGCGGAGTGTAAATCCATCAGTATCCGCCTTGATGTTGGATGCAGGTTATTGCAACGGCTGCCGATGTTCTTGACAAAGCCGAGCTTGTGCCCCTTGTAGGAAACGGTTATGTATCCGAGAGGAGAATCCTCAAGTCTTATACTGTCGCGGTGGAGAAATTCCAGCGCGGCTTTTTTGTCGAGCGGCGCATCCGGAAACGCGTCCCTGCGGAGAATGGCCGACAGCGCGAGGTCTGCCGACGGAACCAGACAGCCTGCCTTCACCGTGCCGACGGCAACTCCGGCCATGATGGGCTTCAGACAGGTTTCGACTGCGGCGAGTTCCGCCTCCACCCGCTGCAGCACCGCTATGATGAGCTCGTTCCTTACCCTGAATGATACTTCTGTCGAGAACATTCCCGAAAGTTCCTTGACGGACGCGGCGGAAATTTCCCGCTTGTTGTCCGGGCGGCCTTTTTCAAACTTCCCTTTTTCAAACTTCCCTTTCTCAGATTTCTCTTTCCGGAACTTCCCCTTGCCTTGACTCCTGCCGTCTTCCTGATGGAAATCCTGCCTCTCCTGCAGCTTGTCCGCGACGACGGCATATCGGGGCTCGTCCCCGGCCTTTCTCAGTACCGCGCAGTATTGCCCTTCACCGGGCACATATCCCGGGGCAAGCGAGAATCCGTGTTCGGTCTGCACCGGCCCGTCGAACGGGCAGTCTATGCCCTGAACTTCCGCTCCGAGTTCCGAGGCAATCCATCCGACATTCGCGTCATTCTCGGTCCTGTTGAAAGTGCAGGTCGAGTAAATAAGCGTCCCTTCAGGGGCGAGGGCCGGCCATACGTCGGCGAGAATCCTACGCTGCCTTGCCGCGCACAGCTCAACGACCTCTTCCGACCATTGCTCGGCCGCATCCTCGTCCTTTCTGAACATACCCTCGCCGGAGCACGGCACGTCTGTCAGGATGATGTCGAAGAATCCGGGGAGTCCCGCAAATGCCGCAGGATCTGCCGAAGTCACCACTACATTCGGCTCTCCCCACAGCGCGACATTGTCGGCGAGCGTGCCGGCGCGGTTTTTCATGACCTCGTTTGACACCAGCAGGAACCCGTCTCCGAACATATCCCGCAGCCTCGCGGCTATGTCGGTCGTCTTTCCGCCCGGCGCGGCGCACAGGTCAAGCGCCCTTATCGGCCTTTGCCGCGGAACTTCCCGGCCGTCTCCCGCCTTCCCGAGCATCTTTTCGAGCGCCTGCCCGAACACGAACCCGACGAACATCGAGGACGAGTCCTGGACATAATAGGCTCCGGAATGCATCTCGGGGTCGAGGGTGAACACGGGCCGGTTATCCAGAAGATAGCCGTGACTGCACCATGGGACTCTTCCCGCGACCCTTTCCCCCGCGATTTCCTGCACTCCGCTTCCTTCATTCCTCCATTTTGAGGGGTTGAGGCGCACGGAAACAGACGGCGGACACTCAAGTGCCGCCGTCACCTTTGCAGCCCCTTCCTGGCCGAATGCTTCTTCGAGATATTTCCTGAAAGCCGGGTTGTTCATCGCTCCGGGGCTCAGAGTCCGAATTTAGAAGCGTCGAATCCTTCCGGCATCTTTCCGTTGGAAGCATCGACGAGACCGTCAACAACCTTGTCCAGCGCGGACTTGATTTTGGAGCCGAGCAGGGTCTTCATCATGAAGTTCAGGTCGGCATCGACATCTATGCTGAACACCGTCTGGGAAGCCGAGACAGCCGGCTCGAAGTTGAGCGTGACGGTGAACGCGAACGGCGCTCCGTCATCCTTGAGGACAAGCTTTGAATAAGGAGTCCTCTCTATTATCCTCACGCCTATGTCGAAGCCCTGCACCTTCGCGTGAATGCTGTCACAGTCGGCCGTCACTCCCTCCCTCTTGTCCTGCGGAATCATGTTCGCAATGTTCCTCAGGTCCGTCAGTGCCATATAAAGTTCATACGGAGCCTTTGCCACCGTACCTTTCTTGCTGTTGTAAGTTGCCATAATCCTTTATTTATTTGCCGGAAATACCTTATCTTTGTACTCTGTTGTTTGTACTCTGATGCACGATAAGCGCATTGCAGTTACAAGATTGCAAATTTATAAAAACTTTCGGAATAGTCCGCCGCTATGCGGACAGCGGAATGATGGAAATGCACAGGATATACTTTGAAAAGCGATGCATCATAATATGCCCTCCGACAGAACCCGCGCTCTCTGATCCGAACGCGGTGGTCTTTCAGCTGGCGGACAGGTTCGGCATACATGACCTCATCAATATGTTCGAGAAGTCGGACTCGCTCCAGAGGGTCTATATCCCGACCCCGAACGTGGAGCAGACCTATCAGAAGATATGCGCCGAGTTTGTCCAGGTCTGCGCCGGCGGAGGCCTGGTCTCGAACCGTCGCGGGGACTATCTGCTGATTAACCGCAACGGGCTGTGGGATCTGCCTAAGGGACATCAGGAGGCCGGCGAGACCATACAGACCTGCGCCTTGCGCGAGGTGCAGGAGGAAACCGGCGTGAACCAGCTGATTCTCATGGAGCTGATTTGCGTCACGGATCATTGCTATCGCCGCAACGGAATGTGGCATCTCAAGCACACATGGTGGTTCGATATGCTCTACAATGACCCGACGGACCTTACTCCGCAGCGCGAGGAGGACATTTCCAAGGCGGCGTGGGTTCCGCGTTCGTCGCTGCCGGCGTATCTTCAGAACACATTTCCCTCGATCATTGAAGTCTTTCGGGAGCGGGGTGCCTAATATCTTTTTATGCCCCCTTTCTTCAAGTGTCTTTTACCTAACCTCAAAAAAGTTTCGTTTTTTTGAGAAAAAGTGAAACAAAATCCTGAAAATATCGTATAATATATTACTTGCACGGGAAGAAGTGCATACCTGCGACAGGGAAATAAAAGTAATATATAATATGAAGCTTTCACAGTTTAATTTCAGCCTTACGGCTGACAGGATTGCGTCCGAACCGCCTGTGTGGCGTGACGAGTGCCGTCTGATGGTACTCCATAAGGACACCGGGGAAATCGAGCACAGGATTTTCAAGGATATAATCGACTATTTCGGGAAGGGCGACACCTTTGTCCTTAACAACACCAAGGTTTTCCCGGCGAGACTCTACGGCAAGAAGGAGAAGACAGGTGCGGAGATAGAGGTCTTTCTTCTCCGCGAGCTTAACCGTGAGCAGCGGCTCTGGGATGTCATTGTCGATCCGGCCCGTAAGATAAGAATAGGCAACAAGCTCTATTTCGGGGACGATGAGAGCCTCGTGGCGGAGGTCATTGACAACACTACTTCGCGCGGGAGAACTCTCCGCTTTCTCTATGACGGCGGCTACGACGAGTTCAAGGAGGCTCTTTTCTCCCTCGGCGAGATGCCTGTCCCTAAATGGGTGAAGCCGGCGGTGACTAAAGAAGATGCGGAGAACTACCAGACCATCTTCGCCACCGAGGAAGGTGCCGTATGCGCTCCTGCAGCAGGGCTGCATTTCAGCCGTGAACTGCTCAACAGGATGATACTCAAGGATATAAATAAGACGTTCATAACCCTGCACATGGGAATAGGCCATTTCCGCTCCGTCGATGTCGAGGACCTTTCCAAGCATAAGATGGATTCTGAGAGGCTTATCATCACTCCTGAGGCAGCCGAGGTGATAAACACCGCGAAGAGAAACGGACACAGGGTGCTTGCCGTCGGAATCACGGTGATGCGCGGTCTTGAGACTTTCGTCACCACAAACGACGAGGTGAAGCCGTATGACGGGTGGACCAACAAGTTCATATTCCCGCCTTACCGCTTTGCCGTTCCTGACTCGATTGTTTCCAACTTCCACCTTCCGGAATCGACCATGCTTATGTCTGTGGCCGCGTTCGGCGGCTATGAGAAGGTCATGCACGCCTATAAGGTCGCGCTTGACGAGGGCTATAAGTTCGGGCCTTACGGCGATGCGCTGCTGATTGTCTGACCGTTTGGCAAGGGGCATCCTCCGGACTGACGGCCATCCTCCGCTTGCAGATGCTGCGGGTTGTTTCAATTTCGTGAAAAACCTCAAAAAAAATTTATCGAATATATAAAAAACGAAAAAATCGTCGATCGAAATTTTCGAATCGGCGGTTTTTTCGTTTTGTTCGGCATATATTTGCGGAAATGTTTTTTGCGGAATTTTGCGAAACTGAAAATGATTTACGAATGGAAAGCAACTACGAAACGGTCTGCCTCCCTACAGCAAGTACCGCGGGCGAATCTGTGGAGAGGAGCTCGACAGGGCCGAGTCGGTGCTCAGGGATATGCGGGAGGCGGGCGTGGATTTCATCGGGATGACTGCCGACGATTACCCGGAGCGGCTCCGGAACTGCGAGGACGCGCCTGTTGGGATATTTGTCCGTGGGGGCGGCTCTCCTCGGGAGATTTTTGGCGGCGGACATTATGTGGCCGTGGTCGGGACGCGAGAAATCACCCCTTACGGAGAGCAGTGGTGCAGGGATATGGTCCGGGCGATGGCTGAGTCGGGTGCCGCGCCATGCGTCGTTAGCGGTCTGGCATACGGGACTGACATCGTCGCGCACAGGGCTGCCGTGGAGTTCGGACTGCCCACCGTGGCGGTGATGGCAACCGGTCCGGATGCCGTCTATCCTTCCCGGCACCGGGACTTCGCGGAACGGCTGGCGAGGCTTCCGGGATGTGCGCTTGTGACGGACTATCCTCCCGGGACCGCTCCTGTTGCCGTGAACTTCATCCGACGCAACAGAATAATCGCCGGGCTGAGCGACAGCGTGGTTCTCGTCGAATCCGCGGTGAAGGGCGGAGGGATGATAACCTGCCGTCTGGCCTTCTCCTATGACAGGTCGGTGTTCGCGCTGCCGGGACGGGGAGACGACATCCGTTCGCAGGGCTGCAACCATCTTATAAGGGAGGGCGTCGCGGAAATAATCGAGTCTCCCGCCGACCTCGTCTCCCGGCTCGGACTCCGCGCGGAGAAAAAGTCCGGTGCCGCGGGCGGGGCCGGCCCTGACGCGGCGCCGGCTTCTTCGGAGACTGTGAGAACGCGCGATTTCCGCGGCAGGATAGACGCCCGCTATTCGAAGCTTCTTCCTGAAGAGAAGATTTCCGCGATGACCGACATCCTCCTGAAAATCAGGGACAGACGCGGAATAGACATTGATTCCCTGTGCTCAGAAACGGGATTGCCGTACAGGAATGTGTCTGAACTGACATCGCTGCTTGAGAGTGACGGGATCATCAGCATTGACCTGCTCCGCCGCTGCACGATAAGGACCTGAAGGGAATTGGGTGCCGATTTTATGAAATTTAAACGGATTATAGGACGGCTTCTCAAAACAGATTCGTAAATTTGTCGGCAATTATGCTGAACTTTATAGACACACATTCGCATCTCTATGATGCGGCATACGAGGGGGACGGCGCAGGAGCGGTGCGTCGGGCAGTCGCGGCGGGCGTCACCAAAATAGTGATGCCCGACACGGACAGTTCCGTGCGCGAGGCCATGTTTGCCCTGTGCGCCGAGTTTCCCGGAGTCGCTTTCCCGTGCCTTGGTCTTCACCCTACGGAATTCGGGGAGAACTGGCGGGAGGAACTTGACCTGCTGCGCGGGTTCGTCGGCAGGAAGGTTGTCGCCGTCGGGGAAATAGGGCTTGACCTGCACTGGCGCGACGACAATCTCGACGCGCAGATTGAGGTGCTCCGCTCCCAGCTGGAACTCGCTCTCGAACTGAACCTTCCCGTCATAATCCATAACCGCGAGGCCACGGCGCACATTCTCCGCGTCCTCGACGATTTCCGCGGCAGGGGACTGCGCGGCGTTTTCCATGCCTACAGCGGCAGCGCGGAAACTTTCAGGGAGCTTGACCGCTACGGCGACTGGTCGGTGGGCATCGGAGGGGTGCTGACATTCAAGAACGCCTCGATAGCCGAGACGGTGAAGTCCATTCCTCTTGAACGCATAGTCCTCGAAACCGACGCTCCTTATCTGACCCCGGCGCCATATAGAGGAAAACGGAACGAAAGTTCGTATATCCCGGTCATCGCGGGGAAACTTGCGGAACTGAAGGGGATTTCCATAGATGAAGTCGCGTCAGTGACGACGATGAACGCGGAAAAACTTTTTGGAATATGAAAACAGAGAATCACAAGTCGTCCATACTCATAATATACACCGGCGGAACCATAGGCATGAAGTCCGATCCGGCCGACGGCACGCTCAAGCCGTTCAATTTCAGCCAGATTCTGGACGAGGTGCCTGAACTCGCGAAGTTCGCCTGCCGCATAGACTCATATTCATTCAGTCCGATAATCGACTCCTCTGACGTGGAGCCGTCGATGTGGCTGACGCTCGTCGAGCTGATTGAGAGCAGGTATGATGAATATGACGGCTTCGTGGTGCTCCACGGAACGGACACTATGTCCTATTCCGCCTCGGCCGTGAGCTTCATGACAGAGGGGCTGACA
Organism: bacterium; assembly: GCA_963596955.1. Taxonomy (GTDB): domain Bacteria; phylum Bacteroidota; class Bacteroidia; order Bacteroidales; family UBA932; genus Cryptobacteroides. The sequence goes on from CAVBPI010000007.1 coordinate 22,565, forward strand.
AAGCCCGTGGTCTTCACCGGCAGCCAGCTTCCCATAGGGATGCCGCGCACCGACGGCAAGGAAAACCTGATTTCGGCTGTGGAGATTGCCTCGGCGAAGGATTCCGAAGGGCACGCCATCGTGCCTGAAGTCTGCATCTGCTTCGACAACCTGCTCATGCGCGGCAACCGCACGACCAAGATGAGCTCGGACAACTTCAAGGCGTTCAGCAGCGAGAACATACCGCCTCTTGCCGAGGCCGGAATCAGCATACGCTATAATTCGTCTCTCATCCTCAAACCCCGGGACTGGAACAGGCCGCCGGTGTTTCACAAGAAGCTCGACACGAGGGTTTCCATCCTGAAGATTCATCCGGGAATGACCTCAGAGGTCGTGCGGAACATCCTGTGCGGGGCCGGCACCCGTGCCGTCGTGATAGAGACCTACGGCTCCGGGAACGCCCTTTCGGCGGAATGGTTCATGTCGCTCGTGAGGGAGGCTCATGACATGGGCAAGATTCTTCTGAACGTCACCCAGTGCCCATCGGGCTCCGTCAACATGGATATATACGCGACCGGGAAATGTCTGAAGCGGGCCGGGGTTCTCAACGGCTACGACAGCACGACGGAGAGCGCGCTGGCCAAGCTGTTCGTGCTTCTGGGCGAGAACTCGGACAACGCGGCGGTGGAAAGGGAACTCGAAAGGAGCCTCCGCGGGGAGATTACTGTCTGACCGGACGGCGGCCGGAGGCGCTTCCTGAAGGCTTCCTGCAATTTTTCATGGCCAAATATCCCTGCAAATATTTTTTTGTATGATTTTTTATTGCTAAATTGCACCGATTTTTAAGGTTTTGGCAATGCACAGGCGTGCATCCCGTACCGAGGAAATGACATTTTTAACGAAAAACAAACAATTTAATAGTATTAATTATCAAAAAACGTTATGAAAAAAGTTTTAATGTTTTTGGCAGCTATTGGCTTGATGGCCTTTTCTGCACAGTTCGCATCAGCTCAGGATCAGGCAGCTGACGCTGCATCTACCGAAGAGGTCGCAGCAGCTCCTACCCAGGTGACTTCTCTCGCTGAATTGACTGCAGCCCAGGAAGAAGTTCCTCTTCACCAGGCAATCAAGACCAAATTCATTGAAGGCGGTCCTGAGTTCATGGCAGCCATCATCCTCTGCCTTATCC
>CAVBPI010000008.1:0-21123 GCA_963596955.1 bacterium
GAGACCAACTGCACAAAGATTTCTCCGTTCGCTTCGCTCAGTCGAAATGACAGAAGAAAAGTCTCAGTCGAAATGACAATACATGATAAAACTAAAGACCAATTATGAAAAATAAATATGCAACACCTCAGCTGCTTGTCAGCGAGGTACTTATTGAAACAGGCTTCGCCACCTCACAGGGGGGGGCAGGCTACAGCGACTCGGAAGGCACCGAGAACATGACTCATGACGGGGCATATATGACACTTTAAACATAGAAAAGCCATGAAAGTGAACTATATGATATACACCGCAGCAGCCCTCACCGCGCTGCTCACCGTCTCCTGCACCAAGGACTTGCAGGAGAATGCCCCCGTGTCCGGCAGTGACTCGGACAAGGTCACGCTCCTAATCGCCGCCGACGAAGTGACGAAAACCACCTTCGGAGATAACTACGAAGTGAAATGGGATGACAAGTCCGACCAAATCGGAGTCTTCATCTCGTCTTCTTCGGCATCTTCATCAACGAATGTCCCTGCATCGCTCACAAGGGTTGACGGCAAGGCATATTTTAAGGCGGATGTTTCTAACTATGCAGCCGGCGACCAACTCTGCGCATACTATCCATACGCAGCCAATGCTGGAGCGGATGCCTCAAAGGTAACTCTTAAAATTCCTTACCAGCAGATTCAGTCCGAACCAAACAAGTTCGACGGTTCCAACAACCCGATGATTGCCGTCCCTACAAATCTTCCTTCATCAGAAAACACGGCAGACGGCAAAGTCGTAATTCCGGAACAGTTGAAATTCCGCCACATAGGAGCCGTCCTAGAATTTGATATCACCGGCGTCCCATCCGGCGAAACACTCAAATCCGTTCAGTTCGTTTCCAGCAGCGCTTACCCGGCAACGGACAACAGTCTCTATGACCTGAAATCCGTAACCGAGGACGGAGATGTGAACACTGTGGTCGGGACATACTACAAGAGTGTCACAGTCTCTCTCCAAGGCGACGGTTTCACATCCGGGCAGTCGTCAAAAGTCTATATGACCCTTGTTCCGGGAAAATACACCGGCAATATCTACATCTCGACGGACAAGAACCTCTACCGCTACTCCGGCAATACCATTGAAGCCGACCGCGCTGCTGTGAAAACCATTGCAGCGAACCTCTCAAGCGGCAGTGCCGACAACTCAAAGGAAATAAAGTCCCCTCTTGACTACGAGGTCTTCGCAATGGCGGCCAATTCCGGAGATTATTCCGCATGGGTTGATGACGATGGCGAAGTAAAGCTCGGCGCGAACATTTCCACGACAACCTATTTCACCCGAATCCAGAAAGACTGGACCGGCAAATTCAACGGACAGAACCACACAATCACTCAAAATGCCAGTGTTGTTCCTCTGTTTACAGTCATCGGCGAGGGCGCATCAGTCTCCAATCTCGTGCTTGAGGGCAGCAAGAAATCAATGGCAAATGCCGGAGGTTACGGCTCCGCTGCCGTTGCGCAGATAAACAAAGGTACGATAGAGAGTGTGACAAATAAGATTGTAACAAATCTTACGATTACCAGCGGCTCTGCTGTTATGGGTATGGTCAAGTGCAATGCCGGAACAATGAGAAACTGCGTGCAGAAAGGAAGCATAACGGTAAATGCAAATATTTCTGCGATGACAACTCTTTATGTCGGCGGAATAGCTGCTTTTGCTTCAGACAGCGACTCCCCATCATCTTCTACCACGTGCGGCAATTTTGAGAATTGTAAGCATAGTGGAAAAATATCGGTGACAAAAAGCACCTCCGGTCAATATGCTCTGACAAAATATGCTGTTGGTGGAATATGCGCAATTGTGCATAAAGGTGATGGTACATCTTATTCACAATTCAAGAATTGCACAAACACAGGTGATATATCTTGTGTGGATTCAGACAAAAACTCTTTGCCTGTAAATAATGGCGCAGCCATGGCACTTGGCGGAATAATCGGGCGCATCTCAGATACATATTCAAATTCTACTACAGTTGCCTTTAATGTAACATCTGGCTATTATGTTAGTGTAACAGATTGCCATAATGAAGGTATGTTGGAACAGGGATATTATAGCAATGCGGCTAATATAAGTAGTAATTCCGGGGCACGAACAGGTTGTGTCGGTGGTATTGTCGGGTATGCCAATGGATTGAAGAATAATCTTATAGATATTACCAATTGTGGCAATTCCGGCACAATCAAGGGCGGTTATGTCAAGAATTGCGTTATGGGAGGTATCTGCGGACAAACAAACTATGTCAATATCAGCAATGCGGAAGTAACAGCGACTTTTGCAGATTCTGACACTCCTGCACACGCGGTTTCGGCTGTCGGTGGCTTTGTCGGAATGTCTCTGAATATGCTCAATGTTTCTGGTAGTAAGGTTGACATTTCCGGGACACTCACTCCGACTCCAATCGGCATCGGTGTCCTCCAGGGCTATGTCAAGTCAGGCACTGCAACATATACCAACATTCATGTCAAGGCTGACGTGACTTATGGGAATGATGGCAATTTGCAGATATTATCAAAAAGCGACCTTGCCGAGGGTTTGTACTATAATAAAGGTACGGGTACAACAGCATCTGCAAAAGAGATAAACATATTGGAATAAATAAACTAAAACAACATGACAACCAAAAACATACTGCGAGCAATGGCAGCGGCGGCAATGACCGCCGCGCTGCTCGGCTGCAACAAGAATGAACCGGAAAATCCGGACGGTCCGGCTACTAAGCCGCTTCCCGACGAAATCTCCCTGAACTTCGCTTCCCCTGTGGGAGTGGAGACAGTCGGAGTATTTATCGTCGGAGAAAAAGCCACGGACAATGTCCCGGCAAAACTCTCACCGGAGACTTCCCGCTATGAAACTAAAGTAAATACATTCGCCGAGGGCGACAAGCTCTTTGCCTATGCTCCATATTCTGCTGACGTGACCTCACTCGACAACGTTGTCTTCACAATCCCTGCGGAGCAGTCCGTCCCGAAGACCGGCGAGCGTAATCCTGAACTCTCCCTCGTGGTGGCCGGCCCGGAGACTCTTCCCGCTCCTGCGGAGGTCGTGAGCCTTGAAAACCCGGTGACATTCAGTGATATAACCCCATTCGCCGAGTTCAGCATCAGCGACGCATCGGGCGCACACGCTACCGAGACCGTCCAGAGCATCAGTTTCATTTCTAACGGAAACGCCTTGACCGGTAAACTCGCCTTTGACATCACCGGTGAAGCCCCTGCCATTAAGAATGCTGCGGACGGCGAAAAGACCGTGACCGTGCTCCCCGAAATCGTCAGCGAGGTTGGAACCGGAAAGACTGCCTACATCGCGGTCATGGCTCCGGGCAGCTACACCGGCAAGGCCATTGTCGAGACCAGCGCCGCAAGATACACCTTCGACGAAATCTCCGTTGAGGCAAAGACGGGAGGAACAGCCGCGGTCGCAGAACTTGATTTCGCGAAGGCAAACCTTAAGGAAATCATCACCGAGATGGGTTGGAAGGCATTTGCCACCGCTGTTGACAAGGGCGACTACTCCGCGTGGAAGAATGAAGACGGCGAGGTGAAGCTCGGCGCGGACATCGAGGTCACCACCTATCTCCAGAGAGTCGGCGCCGTTGAGAACCCTCACGCCTGGGACGGCGTCTTCAACGGGCAGGGACATACGATAACCCAGCATGAGACGACCGTTCCGCTTTTCACCGTCATCGCGAAGGACGGAGTCGTCGAGAACCTCGTGCTTGAGGGCGAGCTCAAGAAAGCTTCGTACCCTTCAGGACCGAGCACGGCGGCTGTCGCCCAGTATAACCGGGGAACGCTCAGGAACATCACGAACGGCATAGAGATAAACCTGAAGGACATCAACGAGGCCTACATGATTGGCGGGATGGTCATCATGAACGGCGGACTCATTGAGGACTGCGTCCAGAAGGGTGACATTAACGTTGCCTACAATGTCCAGAAGCCTCAGATTGTCACCTATATAGGAGGAATCGCCTGCTTCGCTGCGGACGCTGCCGAATATGCCAAGGATGAATCCACAGTAAGCGTCGGCACATTCCGCAACTGCATCAACAGCGGAAATATTACCGTGAACAAGGTTGGAGCAGCCAAGGCATATCTCAACAAATTTGCAATCGGCGGCATCTGCGCCATTGTCCAGAACGGAACTTCAGCTGCATATCCTCTGTTCGAGGGCTGCCGCAATGAGGGCAAGATTGTCAGGAAAGACGACTCCAACGGCTTCAACTCATGCTCGGCAATCGGCGGAATCGTCGGTCGTGCCTCTAATTATTACAAACTCAACACTGGCGGCGCGTTCGATGTTGACAACTACAATGTCTATCTTCAGATTCGCGACTGCCATAACACCGGCGACATCGAGTGCTCCGCATTCCTCACCAACGGCTGGGAAACCGGTTCATCGACAACGGGTGCCCGAATGGGAGCGACAGGAGGTATTATCGGCTATGCCAACGGATTCGCTGACAGCCCGGCTCTTATCTCCGGATGTAGCAGCAGGTGCATTCTCAGCGGGGGCCACTCCAATCAGACAGTTGTTCTCGGCGGTATAGCAGGAATGACATCCCACACGACAATCGAGAACTGTACGGCGGAAACGAAGTTCGTTGACAGCTCCCTTGAACTTGATGACCTGAAAGTTGCGGTCGTGGGAGGCGTGATTGGTTATGCCCGTCATGACAGTTCCATTTCAGGCGGCCAATATTCCGCGGAGATTGCAATGCCGAAGACCTCTGTCGCCGATGCCGGAATCTGTGCCGGAGGCGCCTATGTCGGCAAGACTCCTCAGACCCTGACCGTGACGGGCACCAAGTTCTGCGGCAGCATAGCCCACAAGGGACTTGATACCCCTGTGACCGTGACCGAGGAGAACCTCAGCGAAAACCTCTTCTCGTTCGGCGGCCGCATTGCCGACGGCGTTACATACTGGAGCAAATAAGCATAAAGATTTCTCCGTTCGCTCCGCTCAGTCGAAATGACAGAAATGAACGCTCAGTCGAAATGACAAAAAATATATAAATTCATAATATGACATATTCCCGAATAATATTCCCCCTCCTCCTTTCCACCGCCCTCCTTTTCGGCTGCTGCGGAACCCCGGAGACCCCGAATGAAAGCAATGTCCGCATCTCGTGGGACAGGGCGACATTCACCGAGCACACGTCGGCCCGTGTCGGCTCATGCAGCGAGGAGGTCGGCACCATAACCCCGTTCACCGAAGAGAACCTCTACTATCCGAGAATCAAGCGGCTCTCGGACGGCTCTCTCCTGATGTCATTCGAGAACGACCATTTCGGCTGGGACCTCTACACCCGCAGGAGCGAGGACAACGGCCGCACATGGTCCGACGCGGTGATGCTCGCAAAAACGCATCCCGCGACATCCACCGTTGGCGACGACTTCAAGACTTATGTCAATCCCGACTTCATCGAGCTTCAGGACGGCCGCATAATGCTCGCCTACCAGTGGCGCTACAAGCTGGGCTACAACGACCTGCCCAACACCAATGTCAACTGCGGCATCGAAATCATGTTCTCGGACGACTTCGGCCGTACATGGGGCAAGGCACAGCCGGTCTATGTCGGCCGCTGCTGGGAACCGGCCCTTCTCCAACTTCCTTCGGGCGAAATCCAGATGTTCATAACCTCATCGCAGGAACTCATAGACGATATGTCCGCCCCTCAGGTTGTCATCATCCGCTCGTTTGACGGCGGAAAGACCTGGCAGGGCAAGAATGTCTGCGGCATCGACGACAACGAGACCATCTCCCGCACCCGCGACGACCGCTCCACCTACGACGGAATGGCTACGGGTGTGTGCCTCGACGACAATGCCGGAATCGCCGTTCCTTATGAGGTCTGGCACGGCAAGTGGGTGGTCGATCAGTCGCCCTACATCGTCAAGACCGACATGGAGACTGACTGGCACGGCGACCACGCTGCAATTCGCACCAACGGAGGACCCGAATGGCCGGCCAAGAAGCAGATTAACAAGGACTTCTACGGCTACGGCCCCTACTCCGCGAAGCTCACCACAGGCGAGGTGCTTGTCTTGAGCAACGGCACCTACAAGGGCGAGCAGGGCATCTGGGTCTTCATCGGCGACAAAAATGCTGACAATTTCCGCAACGCCACCTCGCCGTTTGACGGCTACTGGGGCTCGATTGACTGCATCGGCGAAAGCTCCGTGATTGCGACCGGCACCGTAAAGTACCGCAAGGACGGCAAAACTCGCGGCCTCGTCCGCTCTGAAATAGGCCGCCTGAACCGCTCCAAGACCCTGAGCAAGGGCGACCGCGAACTTCCGGGAATTGCCTCCTTCGACCGTGAGAACAACGATTTTTGGTTTCTCGGGCACCGTTTCCCGTCGTCCGTGTATGCGGATTTCGGATATGACGATGATAAATTCATATTATATTCATATCTTTATGATTCTGTTCTGACGGCGCTGACGACCGAAAATTCCGATGCAGTGGAGATTCTTCTCGCGAGGGACGGACAGCCGCAGCGGAAGGTCGTCGTGAACGGAAAGGGGACGTATAAGGTATATGTGGATGACAACATCGCGTGGAAACTTGTGTCAGAGGGAGTTACGCTTGAGGTCGAGGTCGCGGGGACATTGAACGACGACGCTGACGAGGATTTGGGATATTCCGTGAAACTTCGCATTCCTTGGGAATATCTGGGCGGAAGGCCGTCGAACGGAGAAAAAATCCGCTGCCATCTGCGTCACCACTACAAGGCGAAGACTTCCGAAAAGCCTGCATGGAGCATCGAGGACGTCGAGGGCGAGAACACGGACTATCCGTCCGAATGGCTGAGCCTCACGCTGAAATGATGGCTGTAGCGGGAAAGAATGTGTCGGAAATATTAAAGAGAAAAGAAATGAAACACGGATATATGTCAATGATTTTGGCGGCAGCTTTCGCCGCACTGTCACTATCGGCCTGCCAGACGGAGAAAAATCCGTCGTCTCAGGGGAACGGCGGCACCAACGGCTCGACTCCCAAGAAGCTCGAACTGACTCCGTTCTCGCAGCTGAATCAGGGCGAGGACGCTGTCAACTCCCACGCGGCGGACTGGAAACTTTCGTCGCTCAAGCTGGACTACAGGACATTCGTGAACCTCGGCTCCGGCGTGACGACCACTCCCGAGCCGACTTACGGGCGCATGATAAGGATTCCTGATGGAAGTTATATCCTTCTGTGTCAGGATCGTGCGGACAGCTACGGGAACGGAAAGAATGTCTATTGGGCGACAAGTCCGGACATGAAGAAATGGACTGCACATGGGGCGCTGTTCAAGTCCGCGCCTGTGGTCAACGGGCTTGGTAACGAGGACACGAGAATGTACACTAACGGCAACGGGTTCGTGAAGAAGAACGGTGACATTCTGATTTTTGCATCCTACCGCAATGCCAAGTCATACGGCAGCTACAGTTGCCGCTACGAGCAGGGCATAGAGATGATTCGCAGCACCGACGGCGGCAAGACATGGAGCCAGCCTTACGAAATTCATCACGGCCCGAACTGGGAGGCGATGATTCTTGAACTTGCCAACGGCGAGCTCCAGTGCTTCTTTTCAGAGTCGCGTCCGTGGATTTCAGGCAGCCACTCCGGCACTTCTATGGTGCGCTCGACCGACGACGGCATCACATGGACTCCTTCAGTGAAGGATGCCGACCCGTATCGCATAATCCGTCACACATGGTACAGCAAGAAGCAGAACCTGTGGCTCTTCACGGACCAGATGCCGGCGCTCATCATTCTCAACGGCAGCAATCAGTTCGCCGGCGCGTTCGAGTCGGCATACGAATATGACGACACGGGCAAGCACTTCAAGATTGCCTTCGCGTGGTCTCCAAAGGACGGCAAATGGGACTACATCACTGGCAATGAGGGCGACGGCAAGGGGTTCGACGTCAAGTCTGCCAAAGTGGGACCTGCGGAGCGTGCCCTTGACCTCTGGCGGGGTGTCGGCCCGGACCTCAAGCAGTTTCCTTCCGGAGAGACCGTGCTAACCTACACCGACACGCAGCCCTACCAGCTTATGCGCATAGGCGACTCCGAGGCTCGCAATTGGGGCGAGTCATTCATTTCCCTTCCGGGCGTGAAGGGCAGCTGGGGAGCGATGTGCATGAAGAACAGCCATGAGGTCGTTGGGCTTATGCGGAACAGCGCGGACGCATCCGACGTGAAGATGGCGATGGCGAGCCTCTGCCTGAACCACAGCATCAAGGCCTCCTCGCATCCAGTCAAGGTCGATGGCGACAACGGCGACTGGCTCGCGACGGACGACGCGCTCTTTGTTGGCTCAAAGTGCCAGTCTCAGGCCACGCTGCGCTGCTCCGCCGATGCCGACAACATCTATTTCCTCATCGAATGCCTCGACGAGAATGTCTCCAAGGACGACTATGTTCAGGTTTTCCTCGCTCCTACGGACCAGCAGAGCCTTACCACCAAGTCTTTCCGCGTGAAGGTGGGTCTTTCCGGGCTGCGCAATCAGGGAGGCTATGCCGGCGGATGGCTTGAGCAGGACAGGGGCGCTTCCGCAGCGGTCAGCTACGACGCGACTCTCTCGTCCAAGTCCGACACTGACAACGGCTGGCTCGCCGAGATTGCCGTCCCGCGTTCTGCGGTGAACATCATCGACGGCCGGCTGAAGCTGAACTTCGCCCTCTTCGACGTCGAGGGAGGCGAGGATGCGGTGGTTTCGACGGGTGAGAAGAATCCGCAGTCTTGGATTACTGTGTCTGGGCTTTAATCATCTTTTGGGTCTATCCTCAAAATCTGATTCCAAGTCTGTTCGGGTTCTTAGTAAATGTGCTTCAATCATTTATATAATGATTGTTGCGACCACTTTGAAATAACTGAAATTATGAAAAGAAATATATCCGCATTGGCCATGGCGCTGATGCTTACCGCATTATGTTCATGCGCCAAGACTCCAGAAACTTCGCATTATCCCTCAGGTGACGATAACACCGAAAACCCCTCGAAACCCGACAAGGACGAGAACGGGGATGATGGAAAGAAAGACGACAGGCCGGCTCTTCCGGTGGGGCAGGAGACAATCCGCGTGCTCTTCATCGGCAACAGCTTCACCCTCGACGCCACCGAGCATCTTCCCGGCATCCTGAACTCCGCCGGAATAACGAACTTCTCCATGGAACGCGCATTCCACGGCGGCTACACCCTCGTGGGCTACAACCAGAACTTCGACAATCCTAAGGTCTGCCTGCGCTACAAATTGGAACCGGGCTATGAGAAATGGGACGGCGACCAGAGCTACAACACTTCCAACTGCAACAGCTCCCTCGCGGCCTTCTGGGACAGCGGCAAGCCCTACGACATCGTCGTGATGCAGGAATACACCGGCCGCAAGTACGCCTGGGCGGGCTTCGACGAACACCTTCAGGGCATTGAGGCCGTCAATGGACTAATGGAAAAGATTCGCGCCAAGCAGCCGGACAAGGAACCTGTCTTTGTCTATCTCATGTCGCAGACCTTCGCCACCGGCAGCGAACTTCTCCAGACATGGTGGCACAACGACCGCAGCCGCATGTACGCCGCGATGACCTCCCATGTGAAGATGCTTCTTGAGCAGACCGGCATCAAATGGCTCATCGCCACCGGCACCGCCGTCGAGAACCTCCGCACGACAAGTCTCAACATCGACAACGGCATGGACCTCTCCCGCGACCTCTTCCACCTCGACAAGGGCATCACCCGCTACGCCGCGAACTGCACCGTCTTCGACACCATCCTCGGCCCCTGCGTAGGCAAGACCATGTCCGCCAGCACCTACCGCTTCCCGACCTCCGACACCTCCCGCTCCAACTACACCACTCCCGTCACCGACGCCAACGCCCCGATAGCTCAGACCGCCGCCCTCAAGGCCATCGAAACCCCGCTTTCCGTCACCGACCTGAGCTATCTGTAGTCAGGACGATTTCTGATTTTCCAGAGATTTCGCATATTCAGAGACATGAAAAAATGATGTAAGTTATTTTTTGAAGGTTTCTTAATAAAATGTCGTAACTTTGTCTGCCTTTGTCATGCACGGGCGGACAGAGTTTAATTTATACGAATGTTATGTTAGACATATTGGCGATAACTTGGAATGTCGATCCGGAGATATTCCACATCGGCGGACTTTCAATCCGGTACTATTCGATTCTCTTCGTTTCGGGATTCATCATCGGCTGGTACATATTTCGTCACTTTTTCAGGAACGAGGGGATTCAGGTCAGTCCGCTTCTCGACTATCTGCTTTACACTCTGCTGATTGCGACGATTGTCGGGGCGCGTCTGGGACACTGCATCTTCTATCAGCCGGACTACTACTTCGGCTCGTGGGCTGGCTTCGCGGAGATTTTCATGCCATGGAAGGGCGGCCTCGCGAGTCACGGCGGGGCTATTGCACTGATTATCGCTATGATATGGTTCGCGCACAAGTTCGGCCGCAAGCACGACTTCGATTTCGTGTGGATTATGGACCGGCTCGCCATCACCGTCTGCTTCGCCGGGGCGCTCATCCGTCTTGGAAACCTCTTCAACTCAGAGATTTTCGGCGGCCCGACCGACCTCCCTTGGGGATTCCGCTTCCCGCGTTCATACGAGTGGGTGCAGCTCTACGGCCCGAGCGCCGAGCATCCCGAAGGCCTTGCCTGCCATCCGACCCAGCTCTACGAGGCTCTCTGCTACCTCATCCTCGGCGTCGTCCTCATCCTTGTCTATGAAAAGAAGCTGGACAAGGTTCACCGCGGCTTCTTCATCGGCTGGTTCCTCATCGGCTGCTTCGGCTCCCGCTTCCTCATCGAGTTCATCAAGAACCCGCAGGTGGAGTTCGAGCAGAATATGCTCCTCGACATGGGCCAGTGGCTCAGCATTCCGTTCATCCTTCTTGGCATCGGCTTCCTCGTCTATGCGGCCGTCCGCAAACTCCCTGCCCGCGCCGTCCATCCCGAAAAGCCGAAATCTCAGCCGACCCACTATGCCAAGCCTGTAACGAAATAGGCAAAGGCCGATGACGCGGGAAACGCCACCATCATGCAATGCCGGTCTCTCCGCTGGCATTTCGGCCGGATTCAGTCTCTCCTCTCCGCTGTCATTTCGACACGGAATGAAATGAAGTGAGAAATCTTTGCACAGAACCCTCTCCGTACAAGGATTTCTCATTTAACTTTTTGTGTACTCCGTTACGGCATAGTTGTTGAATCATGGAAAATCCCTTTTGTATATATCTGAATACAACTTGTAATAAATCGTTGATTTGCACGGATTTGAAAATCGTTGTATGATGTCGTCTTCCGGTTTGCGGGACATCGGTTCGGATAGTTAGTGTAGAAAATATATAAAAACAGAAATGGTCAAGATTAGAAAAATTATTGCATTTGGCCTTGCGTCAGCGTCGCTTGCCATCCTTCCGCTGGACGGATTTGCCCAGTACAGGGAAAAGAAGGGCGGCAAGGAGACTCCGAAGACCGAGGTCCAGCTCATTCTGGAAGAGGCTGACTCGGCCGAGACGCCGGTGGTCATATCGCTGGAGCAGGCGCTGAAGATTGCGCTGAGCGAAAACATTGCCGTGAAGGTCGCGGACAAGGAAATTGAACGGACGAAGTATGCGAAGAAAGGCACATACGCCTCGCTTTTCCCGCAGATTGACGCAACCGGCTCCTACCAGAGAACAATCAAGAAGCAGGTGATGTACATGGACTTCGACATGAGCAGCCTCGGGGGCGGTGCTGGTGCCGGCGGCAGTTCCTCCGGCAGCGGAGAAGGCTCCGGTGAAGGAAGCGGTTCCGGGGAGTCCGGCTCGGGCAGCGGCTCGGCGTCTTCCAGCGGCTCAAAGTCCAACGGAGGACTTGAGGTCGGCCGCTGGAACACATGGAGCGCGGGAATCTCCGCCTCGATGCCGGTGGTCAACGCCCAGCTTTGGAAAAGCATCAGAATCTCCGGAATGGACGTCGAGCTCGCGGTGGAAAAGGCTCGCGCCTCGCGCCTTGACATGGTGAGCCAGGTGAAGAACGCCTACTACGCGGTCCTTTTTTCCAAGGAGGCCTTCAATGTATATAAAGAGGTATATGAGAACGCGATGACGAATTTCGCGGAGACGGAGAAGAAATACAACGTTCAGAAGGCCACCGACCTTGACATGGCGCGCGCAAAGACAAATGTCGCAAACGCCATCCCTAATGTCTATAACGCCGAAAGCTCGATAATCCTCGCCCTGTGGCAGCTGAAGGCCGTCATGGGAATCGACCTTGAGATGAACATCGACGTCGAGGGGGCCATTGAGGATTATGCGGAATATATGACTTCCGACGTCACCAAGGCCGACAGCATCTCGCTCGACCGAAACTCCACGATGAAACAGCTTGAGATTCAGGCGAATGAGCTCGCCCAGAGCATCAAGGCACAGCAGTATGCCTACATCCCGACCCTCGCCCTCGCGTTCAACTACAGCTACAACGCGATGACCAACGACTTCAACTTCAAGGAGTACAAGTGGACTCCGTATTCATATGTAGGAGTGAGTCTTTCAATTCCTATTTTCTCCGGCGGAAAGCGTCTCAACCAGGTGCGTCAGGCACGCAACAGCTACGAGCAGATGAGGCTCCAGATGACTTCCACCGAGCGCAACCTCAAGATTTCCATCCGTCAGTCACTCAACACGATGGAGACAAATGTCAAGAGCTACGACGCCGCGAGGGATGCCGTCGCTTCCGCCGAGAAGGCCTACAGCATCGCGGAGAAATCCTACGAGGTGGGACGCGCTACCCTCACAGACCTGAATGACGCGCAGCTCGCCCTCACGCAGGCCCGCCTCACCGAGTCGCAGGCTGTCTATAACTACATCGTGGCCAAGACACAGCTCGAACAGACTCTCGGCCAGGACTTTACGGAATAGCTGACAACAGATTTTGAAAATATTGAAGATATGAACAAGATAGCAAGAAATTTAGCATTTGCGGCAGCCGTGATGGCGGCCGTCTCCTGCGGCAACGGGAAAAAGGCGGCTCCGGCTGCGGCCGCAGAGGAACAGGTTGCGGAGGTGGCTCCGCTCGTGACCGTGGTTACGGTCGGAAAACAGGATGTGCCCCAGACTTCTGTCTATACATCGTCGGTCGAGCCTTACGCGAAGAACAACATAGCTCCGCAGACCTCGATGAGAATCAGCAAAATAAATGTAGAGGTCGGCGATTTCGTGAAGGCAGGTCAGATACTTGCCGAGATGGACAGGCTCCAGCTCCAGCAGGCCGAACTTCAGATGAAGAACAACGAGACCGAGTACAACCGTCTCAAGGGGCTCTACGACGCCGGCGGACTTTCAAAGTCAGACCTCGACGCGATTGAGCTTTCCTATAAGGTCAGCAAGACCAGCTACGACAACCTTCTCCAGAACACGATTCTCCGCTCTCCGATTAACGGCGTGGTGACCGCGAGGAACTACGACAAGGGCGATATGTACTCCATGAGCCAGCCGATTTACACCGTCGAGCAGATTGCTCCTGTGAAGCTCCTCGTCGGTATCTCCGAGAGCGACTACTCCAAGGTGAAGAAGGGCAACGAGGTGAACATCACCGTGGATGCCTTCCCCGGAAAGGTCTTCGTCGGCAAAATCAATCGCATATACCCGACAATCAATGAATCCACACATACATTCAACGTCGAGGTCGTCGTTCCCAACAAGGACAATGTCCTCCGCCCGGGAATGTATGCCCGCGTGACCGTGCAGTTCGGAGTGAACAACAGCGTGGTCGTTCCTGACACGGCGATAGTGAAGCAGACCGGCTCCGGCGAGAGGTTCGTCTATGTCCTCAATGCCGACGGAACCGTCACCTATCAGAACGTGAAGCTCGGCCGCCGCATCGACTCGATGTACGAGATTCTTTCAGGAGTTGAGGACGGCGCAAAGGTCGTCACCGAGGGTCAGGTCCGCCTCAAGGATGGAATCAAGGTAACGGTCGCTGAATGAGTACAGCGCAAAGATTTCTCCGTTCGCTGCGCTCAATCGAAATGACAGATAGCTGTGCTGTTGTCATTTCGAGCGCAACGAAGTGAAGTCGAGAAATCTTTATGCAGTCTCAAAATCCATGAGCATAGAAAAATAAAAGATATGAGCATATACAGAAAAGCGGTTGATAATCCGGTTACGACGGCCCTGATATTCACGGCCTTCGCAATCTTCGGTATCTTCTCGTTGATGAATCTGTCCATCAACAACTTCCCGGACTTCGACTCGAACACCATCATGGTGATGTCGTCCTACCCGGGAGCGAGTGCCGAAGACATAGAGACGAACCTCACTAAGGTTCTCGAAAACTCCCTGAACGGCGTGAGTGACCTCAAGCATATCACCTCGCAGTCAAAGGAGAATGTCTGCATCATAACCCTCGAATTTGAATACGGCGTCGATATCGACGAGGCGACGAACAACGTCCGCGATAAGCTGGACATGGTGAACTCGAACCTGCCGGACGGCGCGTCCGTTCCTGTGATATTCAAGTTCAGCGCGGACGATATGCCTATCATCATCTTCTCCGCGACGGCGAACCAGAGCATCCCTGCCCTTGAGAAAATCCTCGACGACAAGGTCTCCACTCCGCTCGCCCGTGTGTCCGGTGTCGGTACGGTGTCCGTTTCCGGTGCCCCTAAGCGTGAGATTCAGGTCTATTGCGACCCGAACAAGCTCCAGGCATACGGACTTTCCATAGCCGGCATCTCCAATGTCCTCGCCTACGAGAACAAGAACGTGCCTTCCGGCAACATCGACATCGGTTCCGACACCTACACTCTCCGCATAGAGAAGGAGTTTGACAGCGCGGACGAGATGCTTGACGTGGTCGTCGGCTACTCCGGCGGCGAGGCGGTCTATCTGCGCGATGTCGCGACGGTGAACGACGGTCTGGAGGAGAAATCTCAGGAAGCCTACACCAACGGAGTGCAGGGCGCCCAGATTATCATCCAGAAGCAGTCCGGCGCCAACACCGTGAATGTCATCAGGAAAGTCAAGAAGGCGATGGCTCAGATTCAGGAGACCCTGCCTTCCGACATAAAGATAACCACCGTCGTCGATAGTTCCCGAAACATCATCAACTCCATCAACTCCCTGAAGGAGACGATTATAATCACCTTCCTCGTGGTCGCGCTCATCGTGTTCCTCTTCCTCGGAAGGTGGAGGGCGACGTTCATCATCGTGCTCGCGATTCCGATTTCCCTGCTCGCGTCCATCATCTACCTGTTCGCGACGGGCAACACGCTGAACATCATATCCATGTCCGCCCTCTCAATCGCAATCGGTATGGTCGTCGATGATGCCATAGTGGTGCTTGAGAACGTCACGACGCACATCGAGAGGGGAGAGAAGCCTAAGGAGGCAGCGGTGCACGGAACTCAGGAAGTGGGTATATCTGTCATAGCATCCACCCTCACCATGCTCGCCGTGTTCCTCCCGCTGACGATGATTCAGGGTATGTCCGGAATCATGTTCCGCCAGCTCGGATGGATTGTGTCAATCATCATGATTGTCTCCACCACCGGCGCCCTCACCCTTGTGCCGATGATGTGCTCGCGAATGCTTCGTCTGAAACTTTCGCACGGCAAGGTATATAACTTCGTGTTTGGAAACATCAACAAGTTCATCGCCTGGATTACAAGGGGATACGGACATATAATCCACTGGGCCGTAAGGCATCGCACCGTCGTCGTGTGCGTCGCTCTCGCCATATTCATCGGCTCCATCGCGCTCTATATCCCGAACATGAAGACCGAGTATTTCCCTCAGTCCGACTCCGGCCGTCTCCGCGCAAGCATCGAGCTTCCTGTCGGAACAGGTCAGGACGTGACCCGCGAGCTTGCCGCCGAAATCTATCAGAAGGTCGTTGCCGCCGCCCCTGAAATCAGGGTCTATAGCTACTCCCTCGGCCAGGCCGACTCCGACAACGCATTCGCTTCCATGCAGAACAACGGTACGAACATCATCTCCGTCAACATCGACTGCGGAAGTATGGAGGACCGTGTGCGCTCATCGTCCGAAATAGCCGACGACATAAGGGCAATCCTCAACAGCTACCCTCAGATAAAGAAGTTCACCGTCACGGAAGGCGGAATGGGTATGGGCGGTTCGACGTCCGTGAAACTTGAGGTCTATGGATATGACTTCACAAAGACCGACGACATCGCCGCGCAGCTTGCCTCGAAGATGAGGTCCGACGACGCGTTCTCCGAGGCGGTGGTGAGTCGTGACGAATACACTCCTGAGTATCAGGTCGATTTCGACCGCACGAAGCTCGCTCTCAACGGCCTTAACAGCACCACTGCGGCGGCCGCCGTGAGCGCCGCGATAAAGGGCTCCGTATCGTCCTACTACCGCGAGGACGGAGAGGAGTACAACATCCGCGTCCGCTATGCCCCTCAGTTCAGAACGAGCGTCGCCGACATCGAGAACATCGTGGTCTATACCCCTATAGGAGCGTCAATCAAGGTGAAGGACCTCGGCCAGGTCGTGGAGACTTCCACCCCGCCTAAAATCGAGAGGAAGGATCGCCAGCGTCTCGTTACGGTGACGGCGTATGTCGCCCGCGGCTATGCCCTTTCAGATGCTGTGGTCGTTGCCGACAAGGCGATAAAGAGCACCGACATCCCGTCCGAGATTTCGGTCGTTGTCGCCGGAGACATCGAGGACCAGCAGGACACTTTCAAGGACCTCATCACGCTCCTCATCCTGATTGTCATCCTTGTCTATATGGTGATGGCATCCCAGTTCGAGTCGCTCATGAGTCCGTTCGTCATCATGTTCTCAATCCCGTTCGCGCTCACCGGAGTCGCCCTCGGCTGCATGATTACGGACACGGCGCTCGGAGTGATGGCCCTGATAGGAGTGATTATCCTCATGGGTATCGTCGTGAAGAACGGTATCGTGCTCATCGACTACACCATCCTGCTTCAGGAGCGCGGGTATGAGGTCAAGGAGGCCGTCGTCACGGCCTGCAAGAGTCGTCTCCGCCCTATCCTCATGACCACCCTCACTACCGTCCTCGGTATGGTTCCGATGGCAATCGGCACGGGCGAGGGTTCGGAGATGTGGCGTTCGCTCGGTATCACGGTAGCATGGGGTCTTACGGTCTCCACGCTCGTGACCCTCATCATCATCCCGACGATTTACACCTCCTTCGTCGAGGCCGGCAACCGCCGCCGCGCCCGCAAGGCCGCACGGATTGCCGCGAAGTAAACGACTTTTAAAGTAACGAGATATTTGCGCAGTATTTTTGAGGACAGATTTCTTTTTGAAGAAGGAGTGTACCGGGGTACATGACTGATGAAAAAAGGAATCTGGGCCAAAAAGACAAACAAAAAATGAAAAGTATATTCATAGCATATAATCAGGCGTACAACATGGAACTCGCCGACATCCTTGAGGCCAGAGGCTGCAAGGGCTACACAATGTGGAACGAAATCACCGGCCGCGGTTCCGAGACGGGAGAGCCGCATCAGGGCACACACGCATGGCCAACCCTCAACAACGCCATGCTCGCCGTCGTCCCCGACGAGGAGGTCGATCCGATTCTCGCCGGCCTTGAGGAAAAGAACACGGAATATCCCGAACTGGGTCTCCGTGCCTTCGTCTGGAACGTCGAGAAGTCTATTTAATAGGTCGTTCAGAGACAGTTCAGATTTTGATTCTGAACTCGTTTTTGCATTGACGTCATAATTTGTTATATTTGTAGCCCGGATTTTCCGCCTATGGAAGTCCGGACTACATTTGTTTAATCATATAAACCGTAATGATTATGGAACAGGTTGTGAATGACGCGAATTTCGCGGAAATTATTTCATCAAATAGTGTCGTACTCGTCGATTTCTGGGCAACATGGTGCGGCCCGTGCCGTGCCCTCGGCCCGACAATCGAGGAAATCGCGAATGAATATGAGGGACGCGCCTTTGTGGGAAAGTGCAATGTCGATGAGAACAGCGAGGTCGCGGGACAGTTCCGCATCATGAGCATTCCGGCTCTGCTTTTCTTCAAGGACGGCAAGCTGGTCGATAGGCTTGTCGGTGCGCAGCCGAAAGCAAACATTACCGCTAAGTTGGATGCTATTCTCTAAGTTTTGAGCGTCTTTTGGGCCATGTTTTTTAGATTAAAGAGTTTGATATGAAAAAGATATTTTCAATTTTGACTGCTGCCGTCGTGTCCGTGCTCTTCGCCGCGAACGCAAGCGCGCAGTTCAACTACGGCGTAATCGGCGGAGCGACCTTCTCGTCCGCCAAGCCGAATGACTGGAAGCTCACCAAGGACACTCAGTATCATGTGGGAGCCACCTTCAAGCTGTCCCTGCCGCTCGGATTCGCGGTTCAGCCTTCCGTGATGTATCAGGTCAAGGGAACCAATGTCCCTTCTTCGGCTGAAGGCGTGGCTTCGTTCGACTACACCGCGGGCTATCTTGAGGTCCCTGTCTCCGTTCAGTGGGGACCGGACCTTCTGATTATGAGGCCTTATTTCGAGTGCGTGCCGTTCTTCGGCTATGCCCTGAACAACAAATACAAGGGCGACGAAACTTTGAAGAACAACTGGACGGGACTCAACCGCTGGGAATACGGCGTCGGACTCGGAGCCGGCGTGGAGGTCTGGCATTTCCAGATTTCCGCAAGATATAATTGGAACTTCGGAACGCTCTTCGACGCGAAGAATGAGATTACGGACGCAAGTTCGTTTGCCGCGAAGATGAAGGAGTCAATCGGGGACAAGAGCCGTTTCGGCGGAGTGACGGTTTCCGTTGCTGTGCTGTTTTGACGGCGGCACGGTATAACGGCGCGGAAGCACGGTGGCAGAACGGCGGAATATGGATATAAGGACAGTCAGAGACTATCTGGGCACGGACTGGACGGATGTTCAGGAACTCATCTCGGAGACATTGAGGAGCGACATTGACCTGTTGAACGCAACCAACGGGTCGATTCTCTCGCACGGGGGCAAGCAGCTCCGGCCGATGCTCTCCCTGCTCGTTGCCCGCGCCTGCCTCCGCTCCGCTGACACTCATGTCCGCGAGGACTGCGTCAGTCCGCTCCCCGGCGTCTCAAAGCGCTACGCCGCCGCTTCGGAGCTGCTTCACAATGCCACCCTTCTCCACGACGACGTGGCTGACGAGAGTGATGTTCGCAGGGGAAACCCCACCGTCCGCTCCATCCTCGGCCCGTCGGCTTCGGTGCTTGTGGGGGACTTCTGGCTGGTCAGGGCAATCCGTCTCATACTCGGTGATGACGACGGCAGCTGCGACACTCGTGTCATACGCATATTTTCACGGACTCTCAGCTGCCTTGCGGAGGGCGAGATGCTCCAGCTTCAGAAGGCTCAGGCCGCGGACACTGACTACGAGGACTATCTCCGCATAATCTACAGCAAGACCGCCTCGCTCTTCGAGGCCGCCGCCGTCACCGCAGCGATTTCGGTCAATGCCTCCGGAATGTGCGTGGAGGCCGTCCGTGACTATGCCGTGAGCCTCGGCTATGCCTTCCAGATTAAGGACGACATACTCGACTACTGCGGCACGGATTCGGTGGGCAAGCCGCTCGGGGTCGATGTGCTCGAACAGAAGATTACCCTGCCGCTGCTCGGCGCGCTTTCTAACGCTCCGGAGCGGGAATCCGAAATACGCGCTCTCGTCGCCGATGTTGTCGCGCATCCGGAGAACCGCGACGAAATTGTGAGGTTTGTTGCTGAAAACCACGGAGTTGAATATGCGGAGGAGAGGCTGGATTCATTCGTGAACAAGGCTGTTGAGTCGATTTCCCTCCTCGCCCCGTCGGAGGAACGCGAAATGCTTGCGGAACTTGCGCGCTACACGGCCCACAGGAACAGGTA
Source organism: bacterium (assembly GCA_963596955.1). Taxonomy (GTDB): domain Bacteria; phylum Bacteroidota; class Bacteroidia; order Bacteroidales; family UBA932; genus Cryptobacteroides. Next base: position 19,889 of record CAVBPI010000008.1, read on the forward strand.
GGCTGATAGGGCGTTTGACGAGGTATTTTGAGAATGGGCTTATACGGCCCCAAAGACAGATAAGATTTTTATGAGATTTGGTGATATTGTTGGAAATGACGCGCTCAAGCGCGCTCTCGTGTCTATGGCAGACAGCGGGAGGGTTCCGCACGCGATGCTTCTCTACGAGAACGACGGCTGCGGGGCGGTCGCGCTTGCCCTCGCGTTCCTGCAATATCTCAACTGCCGCCGGCGTTCCGGGGGCGAGGCCTGCGGGGAATGCCCGTCCTGCCGCCAGATGTCCAAGCTGATTCATCCGGACGTGCATTTCGTCTTTCCCGTCAACAAGAGTTCCAAGGTCAGCGGTGACAAGCCCACGTCCGAAGCTTTCCTGAGCTATTGGAGGCAGCTGGTTCTCGACAATCCCTATTTCCGCGAGGATGACCTTCAGGAAGCTCTCGGAATCGAGGGGAAGAAAGGCGAAATTGCACTGCAGGAGGCCAAGTCGATAATCTCGAAGATGTCTCTCACCGCAGTTGAGGACGGCTACAAGGCTGTCCTGTGCTATCTTCCGGAGAAGATGAACCCTACGGCCGCGAACAAGCTTCTGAAGCTCGTGGAAGAGCCGCCGGAGAAGACCGTGTTCGTGTTCGTAACTCATGCTCCGGAGAAGATGATGCAGACCGTGTTCTCGCGCTGTCAGAGTATGCGCGTCCTGCCGCTCACGAAGGAGGAGACGGCGAAGGTGCGCGGTGAGGAACGCCCGAATGAGGAGTTTTTCCCCATGGTCTCCTCGCTGCTCGACTGTGTGGCCCGCCGGGACCTGCTCCATGCCCTTGAGGTTGGGGAGGCGGCTGCGGCGCTCCCTTCCCGGGAGAAGCAGAAGTCGTTCTGCGTCTATCTCTCGTCCTGCCTGCGCCGGATTTTCCTTACCGGACAGGGACAGGACGGACTTGCCGGCGTGCTGCCGGAGGAAAAGTCCTTCTATCAGACGGCATCCGCAAGGTTCGGCGCGGCGTTCTGCATGAAGGTTGAGGCCGCCATAGACAGGACGGTCTCGCTTCTGGACAGGAATGTTAATTCGAAGATTCTGTTCTGCGACCTCGTTGACAGGATTTTCGTCGCTATATAAACACATATTATGGAAAACAACGATAACGAAGCAAAAAAATATGACTGCTCGCGCGGATGCACCGTGGAAAGGAGCGACGAGGGAGAGCTGAACTGCCGCTACAGGCCGGGATGCTGCAAGATGG
>CAVBPI010000008.1:21189-23315 GCA_963596955.1 bacterium
GGAGCAGTACAAGGACTTCTTCGAGGTCCGTTTCAAGAACACCCGAAAGGGGATTTACTACAACGCTTCCGGCCAGAGCATCAAGACCGGCGACCTTGTCGTGGTAGAGGCCACGACCGGCCACGACCTCGGCATAGTGACCCTTGAGGGCGCCATAGTCGCGCGCCAGATGAAGTGCCGCAAGCTGGATCCCGCCGCCGGTGACTACAAGAAGATTTACCGCAAGGCCAAGGTCTATGACCTCGAAAAGTGGCAGGAGGCCATCGACCGCGAGCAGGAAACGATGATACGCTCCCGCAAGATTGCCGCGGAGCTCGGTCTGGAGATGAAAATCGGAGACGTGGAGTTTCAGGGCGACGGAACCAAGGCAATATTCTACTACATCGCCGACGGGCGCGTGGATTTCCGCCAGCTCATCAAGGTCTTTGCCGACGAGTTCCACATCCGGATTGAGATGAAGCAGATTGGAGCACGTCAGGAGGCCGGGCTTATCGGAGGGCTGGGAATATGCGGCCGTGAGCTCTGCTGCTCGAACTACATCTCCACCTTCCAGTCGATTTCCACCTCGGCGGCGAGGCTTCAGGACCTTTCCCTCAACCCGCAGAAGCTTGCCGGTCAGTGCGGAAAGCTCAAGTGCTGCCTCAACTACGAGACAGCTTCCTACATGGACGCGCAGTCCCGCATACCTAAGGTCGCCAACCCGCTTGAGTTCCAGGACGGGCTTGCCTACCTGATGAAGACCGACATCCTGCGCGAGGTCATGTATTTCTCCTATGACAAGTTCTCGCAGGCAAATATGTTCCCGCTTTCGGCGATAGAGGTCAGGGAAATCCAGAAGATGAACCGCGATGGCATCAAGCCGGAATCTCTCAAGTCCGAGCCGGAGCCGGTCGCTCCTGAGTTCGTCACCGCCGTCGGGGACGACAGCATCTCGCGCTTCGACAACCTGGGCCGTCGCAGGAAGAAGTCCCGTGGCGGACGCGGAGGCAACGGCGGTCAAAATGGCAATGGCCAGAACGGAGGCAACCAAAACGGCGGCGGACGCGGTGATGGGCAGCGAGGTGGCAACGGCGGCAGAAATGGCGGACAGCGCGGCGGCCGGAATAGGAACCGAGGCAACAATCAGAACCAGAATAAAGAACAGGACGGAAATGGGAAAGGACAAGCTCCGCAAGTTCAGGGAGAATGAGACCTTCTCCTGCCTTCTCCAGCCCTCGGCCGACGATGTGCTTGCAGGGGTGAAAGGTGACGGCGCGGCAGGGGACGGATGCACCGGACAGGACGGTGAGTCCCTGAAGAGGGACGGGACATTGAAGGATCACCCGATTAAGGGGCATTGGGGCTCCGACTTCTTCGGAAATGACAACCCCATAGTGGTCGAACTCGGCTGCGGCAAGGGGGAATATACCATCGACCTCGCCCTGCGCAATCCCGAGATTAACTACATCGGCGTTGACATTAAGGGTGCGCGGCTGTGGAAGGGCGCGAAGTATGCCGAGGAGCATCATCTTCCGAACGTGGCGTTCCTTCGCACGAGAATCGAGTTCATCGGGGCGCTTTTCGGAAAGGACGAGATTTCTGAGGTCTGGATTACCTTCGCGGACCCTCAGATAGGCCGGGAGAAGAAGAGGCTGACCTCGCCGCTGTTCCTTGAGCGTTACCGGGGCTTCCTCAAGAGGGGCGGAATCGTCCATCTCAAGACCGACAGCCGCTACCTTCACGAATATTCCCGTGCCGTGGCGGAGCAGAACGGCCTGAAGATTCTCGCCTGCGCCACCGACATCTACGGAGCCGACCGCAAGCGCCTTGTCGAAAGCCCGCTCGCCTCGGTTTCCGGCCCGGACGCTGTCAAGGCCCTGTTCGAGGTGCAGACCTACTACGAGCAGCAGTATCTCGCGAAGGGAATCGACATCACCTACCTCGCCTTCGCCATTGACCACGACGGCGCCTATCGGAGCCCCGACTGGGACGAATCCCTCTACGAGAGGTAAAGAAAAAGCGGATTGTCGCACCTCTCGGTATCAGTAATTTTTATAAGGGATAGATTAAGAGTGATAGTCTGGGGATGGGCGATGCATAAAAGGATGGGATGCAAGGCGGATGGTGAAGATGAATACCGCAGCAAC
>CAVBPI010000009.1:0-460 GCA_963596955.1 bacterium
TCTCACTGGCAAGCGTATGTCTATGGCCCGAAGGAAGGCTCCGGTGTAGGAGACGGCATTGACAATTCCCCTTGCCAGGGAATATTCATCAGAACCGGAGTACTGAGCATTTACATCCACACATACGAAGGTACAAGCACGACCTCGGGAGCGCTCACGTTTGACGGCGATTTTACAGTCAGCGACTCACAGGACGAAGACGGCCGGCACTGCTGGTCAGTGGATAAAAAATAATCCGCACAGGCATGAAGAAATCAAAGATAACGGAATACATGGCAGCCGCGGCGCTTTCCCTGCTGCTCGGCTCATGCGCGAGAGTTGAGAACCCGGCACCGGAGGAGGAATTGGTCCCGATTGAGCTGAAGGTTTCAATGGAACCCGCCACACGAAGCCTCAACACCAAACGAAGCTGGAATCCCGGCAAGGACCACATCATCGTCGCGACATATCAGATGTGGCG
>CAVBPI010000009.1:491-5672 GCA_963596955.1 bacterium
GGCGCGGAGACTTCAGCTTCGGTGAATACATAGTCACGGACACCGAGGGCAACACAAAAGCCGTTCTGCCGGCTTTCCGAAAATCGGAAAGATACATCAGTGAGCCGACGGCGACAAAACTTTTGGCCTGGTATTGGCCGGCAGGGTCAAGAGACCGAAAGGTTAATCTGCAGGACCAGAGCACGCCGCAAAAACTTGAGGCCGCGGACATTCTTGAGTCTGGTTGGCCCGGACCCTACGGTAATTTTGTGCCGGCAACGGGCGTCGCGTCCGTGTCTTTTTATCACGCATTGGCAAGGATACGCCTCACCTTGGACGAAGCGACAATAAACGCCGACGAGGTGGCAGAAGTGCTGATTGCCTCGGAAACCGAAGTGTCATTAGAAACAAGGGATTCGCAGCACGGGCAGAGACTATACCTTTGGGGCTCTAATTCGGGATGGATTTCGATGTGCAGGGACACTGACGAAGCCAATGTATTCGAGGCGCTCGTTGCGAGCCATGCATGGAGTTACGCACGGCGAAACGGAGAAATGATTAAGGTCAGGTACAGGAATCCTTCTACAGGAGAGACAACTGAATCTTCCGTATTCTTTGACTATTCTGTCCAGTGGGAAGGCAACAAGACTTATGAATATACGATAAGCAGGTAATTTTCTAACGCTTGGTAAGGACAATGAGAACTTGGATAACACGAATATATGTCGCCGCCCTCTGTCTCGCGGCATCGGTCGTCTCCTGCACGAAGGACATCGGCGGGAACCGCACCGAGGACGGCAAACCGATGAGTTTCACGGCCGGAAAGCTCCGGGCGGCTGTGTCCGGCAGCTCAGTCGGCGGAGGCTGGGACGGAATCTCATCCGTGGCGGTGAAGGTCGGCGGTGAGGTCAGGGAGTACAATGTAACTGTCAGCGGGGGCACTGCGGTTCTCAGCTGCGACAGGCCGTTTTTCTGGATGAGCCTTGAGGCGGCGGTGGAGGCGTGGTGGCCGGTCGATGCGGCGGACATCTCACGAAAACCAGCCGTATGTGTCAAGGCAGACCAGAGTTCGGAGGAGTCGCTGAACGCGAGCGATTTCATCGAGGCTTCAGGCACGGTAAAGTTCGGAACCCCGAAACTCGAGTTCCGGCACCGCACGGCAAAGGTGACGGTGACGCTCATTCCGGGCGAGGACATCTCGGAGGAGGACATAGCCGGCGCGGAGCTTTCGCTTCTCACTGACGCGGAGGGCGTTGAAGGCGGAGCCACATCCTGCAGGGCATTCCGCACCGCATCCGGAGCATTCACCGCGCTTCTCCCCTCACAGAGCATTCCGGCGGGCGAAGCGTTCATGACTGCAAAGGTCGGAGACCTGAAATATGTATTCAGACCCACCGCCCCCGTCACGCTCGAAGCGGGCAAGGAATACAGCTACAGGCTCACCGTGAAGAAAGCCGGGCTTGAACCGATCGCCGCTCCGGACATCACGGACTGGGGCGAGGACGAGACCGGCCACGGAGGCGGCGCGGTCCAGGTTCTCGACCTTTCCGCGGCCACGGGTGAATACATTGAAGTCAGGGACAAGAAAGGCCTTGTCATCATCGGCAAGACCACAGGGATAGTTCACATAATCAGTTCCTCCGTCACGCTCCGGGATGTTGAAATCACCGGAACAATCGTCACGGAAGGCGACGTCACACTCGGCTTCACAGGGCGTAACACTGTCTCCGTCCCGAAAGACAAGGAGTCATGGGGCTATGGGGAATGCGCCGCCATTTATCCGAAGGAAGGGGGCACGCTGACAATCAAAGGAGAAGGCGACCTCCGTGTGTATGCCGGAATGGCAGGAGCAGGAATAGGCGGCGAGCATTATGCAGATGCCGGAAACATCCGAATCGAAAGCGGCATGATAACCGCCTATGGGGGACAAAATGGAGGAGCCGGAATTGGAGCCGGATTCCACGGCAACTGCGGAAACATAGAAATCAACGGCGGATATGTTTTATCTGTAAGCAAAATTGGAGCCGGCATAGGAGGAGGATTTGGAGCAAAATGCGGGAACATAACAATTAACGGGGGAACTGTGTGGAGCTATAAGGAAGGAGCGCAAGGAGCAGGAATAGGAGCCGGCGCTGCCGACGGAGACAAGACGAGCGACTGCGGTGACATAATAATCGGTCCCGGAATAGAGAGGGTTTGTATAAGTGTCCGCACTTACTATGAAGATGCCATCGGATCATGGGACACGTCCTCCGCGAAATCCGTCACCATAGATTCAAGTCTGAAGGAGGACAGATACTACAGTCCGCTCACAGGCTATTTTGCAACAGATATCTTGCCCAAATGAACAGACATTTCTCAACATCACTTGCACTCGCCCTCGCGGCGATGCTGCTTTCCTGCACAAAGACCGGCACTCTGAATGAGGATATTCTGCCGGAGGAAAGCCGTCCCCTTGAACTGACGGCAGGAAGCGGACCGGCGACGAAGGCCACCGCCGGCAAGACGGCATGGACTCCCGGAACGGACAGGATTCATGTCACTTTCGCCCAGCCGAACGGGAACGGCATAACAATGAGCGAAGGCTTCTACAAAATCAAGGACAGCGACGGCACCACCGAGCCCGACGGCAAGCCGATTCTCTGGCAGAACACCAACCAGGCAGCGATTTACGCATGGTACTGGCCGTCAGGCGACTTCGCGGCAAAGATTGACATTTCCGACCAGAGCACTCCGGAGAAAGTAAAGGCCGTCGATGCTCTCTCGGCATCTGTTTCAGACGTGAAGTTCGGCACAAAGCCGCGGCTGGACTTTAACCACGCCCTCGCAAAGATAAGGATTCTGTGGCGGGACGAGTCGTTTCTGTGGTCAAACTGGAGAAACCCCCAAGTAGTGGCGTCCGACGCAAGATTCTTTTCCAACAGCATGGAAGTGAGCCTTGAGAAAGAAAGCACAGGCCTTTACGCCCTGACGGCAGGCGGTGACGCGGGATGGATTGTCCCGTGCCCGGACGAGGACGAGCAGAATACTTGGGAATGTCTGATTCCGGCACAGAAGATAAGCGGAGCGGCCATAAAGCTTATGCTCAAGAAAGGTGAGGAGGAACCGTACGAAAGCGCGGTCTTTATCGAAGAGACAACTTTCGAGGCGGGCAAGACCTACTCCTACACGCTCGTCAGCGACCCTCTGAACTCGAAGATAGAAGTCGCTGCCTCAAACATTCACGACTGGAGCGACGAAGAAAACAGAGGAAATCTCACCCTAAAAAAGCCTGTCAGGCTTGAAAGCGCGCCGGCCAAGGACGGAGTCATCAGGATAGAGAAAGATGTGGACATTACCGGAGAAACGGAGAATACGGTTGAAATCGCCGACGGGTGCAAGGTGGATTTGTGGGATGTCAGGATACACGGAGGAATCATAACGGAAGGAAACGTCACGCTCAATGTCCATGGACCCAATAACCTCGTCGAGACATCTGAATACGGGATGCCGGGAATATGGCCCAAAAGCGGAGGCACTTTGACAATAAAGGGCACAGAGGAATTTCGGCAGCAATGGTCATCCCAGATAGAAGTTTACAGCAAGAAGGACGCGGCTGCAATCGGAGGAGGAACGAACCGGCCTGCGGGAAACATAATAATAACAGGGTGGATTAGGATCGATGCTGTGGCAGGATGGCTTCCGTCCGATGGCGAACAACATTCCTCAGACAGCCGAGGAGCCGGAATCGGGGGCGGATATGACAATGCGCCGTGCGGAGACATAACGATTTCAGACGCAGTGTCTGGGGCGGTCATGTGCATGGGAGACGGAGCCGGAATCGGAGGCGGAGCCAAGAACAGCGGATGCGGAAACATATCAATCCTTGACACGAGAATGGATATATATCAATATGATGAGGGATATGGAGCGGCCATTGGCGGCGGATACGACAACAGTCCATGCGGGAATATATCCATTGGGAAGGGCAATACTGACATGACAACCAACATCGACATTAACAACGATGACCTCAGAAACATACACCGCAATACAAAAGGCTCCGGAATCGGAGGTGGCGTCAAGAACAGCGGATGCGGGACAATCGATTTATCCTACGGGTACATGCTTGTCTTTGGACCGCAGGAAGGCTCCGGAATAGGAGACGGGGGTGACAATTCTCCTTGTCAGGGAATATTCATCAGAACCGGAATACGGAGTATTGAAATATATACGTCAGAAGGCGCAAGTTCCACATCGGGAGCGCCCACTTTTGACGGCGATTTTACAGTCAGCGATTCGCAGGAAGAAGACTGGCATCATTGGTCTGTGAATAAAAAATAATCCGAACAGGCATGAAGAAATCAAAGATAACAGAATATATGGCAGTCGTGGCGCTTTCCCTGCTGCTCGGCTCCTGCTCGAAAGTTGAAGATTCAGCCCCGGACACGAAGCTGATTCCCATTGAACTGAAGGTCTCGATGGAACCGGCTACGCGGAGCCTCAACACAAAAAGGAGCTGGAATCCCGGCAAGGACCACATTCTTGTCTCGACATATCAGACAAACTACGGAGACTTCAGCTTCGGGGAATACTTAGTCATTGACACCGAGGGCAACACCAAGGCCATTCAGCCGGCGGTCCGGAAAACCGAAGAATACTTTAAGGGACCGACTCATACGCGTATTTACGCCTTTTATTGGCCGGCCGGGTCAAGGGACAGAAAAGTTAACCTGCAGGATCAGAGCACGCCGGAACTGCTTGAGGCCGCAGACATTCTTGCGTCGCGCTATAACCCGGATGGCGTTCCGACCGAAGGCGTCGCGTCCGTGTCTTTTTATCACGCATTGGCAAGGATACGCCTCGTTCTGGACAAGGCGACGATAAATGCCTCAGAGGTGACCGAAATATTAATCATGTCAGACACGGAAGCGTCAATAGGCACACGTTGGCCAGGCGGAGGCCCCATGCTGACACTTGAATATGCGAATCCGGGGTGGATTTCGATGTGCCGGGACACGGATGAGCCCAATGTGTTCGAGGCGCTCGTCGTACCTAGTAGTTACAGGCCAATCGGAGAACTGATTAAGGTCAGATTCCGGGAACAGGAATCGGGAGAGATTTCGGAATTTTCCGTATTGTTCGACAATGTCACAAGATGGGCGGGCGACACGACTTATGAATACACGATAAGCAGGTAATTTTCTAACGCTTGGTAAGGAC
>CAVBPI010000009.1:5682-22040 GCA_963596955.1 bacterium
GACAATGAGAACTTGGATAACACGAATATATGTCGCCGCCCTCTGCCTCGCGGCATCGGCCGTCTCCTGCACGAAGGACATCGGCGGAAACCGCACCGAGGACATCAGACCCATGAGCTTCACGGCCGGAAAGCTCCGGGCGGCGGTGCCCGGTAGCTCAGTCGAAGGAGGCTGGGACGGCATCTCGTCCGTGGCTGTTAAGGTCGGTGATGAGGTCAAAAAGTACAGTGTGTCCGTCAACGGAGACGCTGCGGTCTTCAACTGCGACAGTCCGTTTTACTGGAAGAGCCTTGAGACGGCTGTGGAAGCATGGTGGCCGGTTGATGTGACGGACATCTCGCGCAAGCCCACCGTATGTGTCAAGGCCGACCAGAGTTCGGAGGAGGCGCTGAACGCAAGCGATTTCATAGAGGCTTCAGGAACAATAAAGTTCGGAGACACGCGGCTCGATTTCCGGCACCGCACGGCAAAGGTGACGGTAACGTTCATTCCGGGCGAGGGCATCACGGAGGAGGACATCGCCGGCGCGGAGCTTTCCATTCTCGCTGACGCAAAGGGCGTTGAAGGCGGAGCCACATCCTGCAAAGCATTCCGCACCGCATCCGGAGCATTCACCGCGCTGCTCCCCTCACAGGTCATTCCGGTGGGCGAGGTGTTCGTGACAGCCAATGTAGGAGAACTGAAATATGTCTTCAGACCCACCGCTCCCGTCACGCTCGAAGCCGGCAAGGAATACGGCTACAGGCTCACGGTGAAGAAAGCCGGGCTTGAACCGGTCGCCGCTCCCGACATCACGGACTGGGGAGAGGACGAGACCGGCCACGGAGGCGGCGCGGTCCAGGTTCTCGACCTTTCCGCGACCACGGGGAACGGAATCATCGAAGTAAGGGACAAGAAAGGCCTTGTCATCATCGGCAATACAACAGAGCAAGTTCACATAATCAGTTCTTCCGTCACGCTCCGGGACGTTGAAATCACCGGAGGAATCGTCACGGAAGGCGACGTCACGCTCAGCCTCATGGGCATGAACAATGTCTCCCAAAAAGCGGACAATCCGTGGGGACATGGTGACGGCCCCGGCATTTATCCGAAGAAAGGAGGCACGCTGACAATCAAGGGAGACGGACAAATCAAGGCATGGGCCGGACAGTTCGGAGCCGGAATAGGCGGCGGTAATAATGCTGATGCCGGAAATATCAGAATCGAAGGAGGCATGATAACCGCCTATGGGGGACGAAATGGAGGAGCCGGAATAGGGGGCGGATTCCATGGCAACTGCGGACACATAGAAATCACCGGCGGACAGATTTCCTCCACCCCTTTTATGAACGGAGCCGGCATAGGAGGAGGATTTGGAGCAAAATGCGGAAACATAACAATTAACGGAGGTTCAGTGCTGGCCATGAATACCATTACTCAAGAATTTAGTGCGAGTGGCGCAAGTATCGGAGCCGGTCTTGCCGACGGAAACACGACAAGCGACTGCGGCGACATAACAATCGGTTCCGGCATCACAATAGTAATCATGGTATGTATGTACGGCGAAGCCTTCGGTTCATTTGGCACCTCCTCCGCCAAATCCGTCACCGTAGATTCAAGCCTGAAAAAAACTATAGACCAACAGGGATCCCTCTGCACTATAACACTCGAACCAAATGAATAGACGCTTCTCAACCTCACTTGCGCTCGCCCTTGCGGCGATGCTGCTTTCATGCACAAAGACGGAACAGGAAAGTACAACGGCTCTTCCCGAAGGTAAATATCCGCTGCGGATTACAGCGGAGATGACATCGCCGCTGACACGCTCGGGCGGCAAGGATGCCTGGACGGGAGGCGAGGAAATCGGCGTGAACATGGAGGGGATGCTCTCTCCGAGGAAATTCGTGGTTGAGGCTGACGGCAGCGCGAGGCCGGCGGACGCGGCGAATGCAATCTGGTGGAAGGACACGGAGGAGGCCCGCGTCACTGCATGGCATCCGGACATCGTCAATCCTGCTCTCGACATCTCCGACCAGAGCGGCGGATATGCAGCTTTCGACCTCGTGTGGGCGACGGCGGTGGGACGCTACAATCAGGACATCGTCCTTCAGTTCAGGCACAGGATGGCGAAAGTCGAGTTCTCGCTCGCGGCCGGCGGTGGCATCACCGAGGAAGAACTGGCGGGCGCTTCGGTCAAGGTTCTCGGCGACGACGAGGCCTATTTCAGCATCGGGATGATCGGGGCGGCGGACAAGTCGGACGGCGAGATAGCGCCCTACTTCGACTCGGCGACGAAGAAGTTCGAGGCCGTTGTGGTACCGCAGGACATGACGGGCAAACCGCTCATCAGGATAGGGCTCGGCGGGAAAACCTTTGCCTACACCCCTACCACCGAGGCAGCCGGAAAGCTTGACGCCGGCACCTGCCACAGCTACGCCATCACGGTGAAGGCCAACGGGCTTGAGGTGGAGACGCCGTGGGGATACGACTGGATTGGTGGAGGAGTGACAGATGTGATTGCGGCAAGGCAGTTCACGGACTACACCGCGGACGAGGTCAAGACCGGAGACTACATCTACACGGACGGAACCACCTCCGACGGAGGGCTGCGCAAGCGCTACGCTGACGGCACAGCGCCTGTCATTGCCGACCCGAAGCCGCAGCCTGTGGCAGGAAAGACCGTTTGCGGCATCGTGTTCTGGACTCCGAAGGACACCGATCAGGTGGGCAGAAATACTCCCGCGTCCCTGACTGACGACAAGATTATGTCAAAGGATTTCCCTAACTGCACCAACGGGCTTGCCGTGGCACTCAGAAATGTCGCGGAAAACATGGTGTGGCAGGATCCTGAGGAATCCATAAGCCTTTTTCAGGACGGGTCGGATTTTAATCCTGCCGACAAGAGTTCTTATGAGAGTATCGGCTCACGTTATGGTGGGAATGACCCGATAAACAGGATTCTCGGCTACCAGAACACGAAAGTGCTGATGGCATACAATGCTTATTGCAAGGCGAACGGCAAGGAGTCCTATGCCGTCAAACCGATGGAAAAACTTTCGGACTTCATACGGAACCATCCTGCACCGAACGGCAGCACAGGATGGTTCATACCCTCCGCAAAGGAACTCTACATCCTCTGCAACAAGGATAATGATGATATTTATCAGAATTTCGGATACACGCTAGATAAATTTGAAAACCACAGCATCGTCAATCCATCCATTTCTGCCTGCGGAGGCGATGTTCTTCCCCGTGACGAAAAAACTTATTGTTGGTCATCTACGGAAAATGCGGAATATTACAATGCGGAATACGATATACGCTTCGGAAACGGCATAATAACCAATTTCTTGAAGCATCAGGACAACGGATACTTTACACGAGCCGTGTGCGCATTTTAACAGAGCCCGGCAACCATCATTTGCAGAACTCATTATCAGAATAACTCCAAACGACATTTATATATGCGACCATCATATATTCGATTCTCAATCGTCACTTTTCTGCGACATTCAATTCTCACGACTGCGACCCTGCTCGTGCTTGCCTCCTGCACGAAAGAGCAAATCCCGGCAGTTCAGGACAATGGCCGGCAAATAACATTCAGAATCACCGACGGAGGCTATTCCTCAGCTGACGCTCCCGCCACCCGCACAGTGGAAAGGGGCTATTCCACCGAGTTCACGGTCGGCGATGCCTGCGGGCTCTATGTGGTGCGCAGTGCCAAAACGGTCTATTCAAATGTGAAACTTATTGCGGAGCGGGATGCCGCCACGGGAAAACTCGTATGGAAGGCTGCGGACGGAACAGCTCTCGCAGGAATGCCGGACGATCACTATTATCTCTACTATCCCTGGCAGTCCGACATGGAGGGCAAGACAGCCGATGTTCCGCAGGACGCGACCGACCTGTCTTTCTTCCAGCCGCTCATCAGCTCATGGCAGCCGAATGAAGACCAGAACACCCGCGAAGCCTACACCGCCTCCGACCTTATGACCGCCCATACCACAGCCTCCCTCGGCATGACATTCAACACGCTTGAGATTAGATTCTTCATGAGTCACCGAATGTCACTTGCCGTCATCGACCTTCCGAAGACGGTCTATGAGTTCACTGACGCGAGAGTTCCGGACTACACAGTCATAACCCCCACGACCTTCACCGGCTCCGCAAAGCCGCTTCGCTCGGGAGACAAATTCCGCTACATAGTGAACCCGCAGGCAACGACACCCCCGACCATTTCCGGGAGCTTCGACGGAGGCAGCCGGGAGTTCGCGATTACTCCTTCAAGACTTTACGAAGGCCGCTTCAGGAGGTTCAAGGTGAACGGAGCCCCAGAGACGAAAATAAACTACACGATTCAGCGCGGCGACTTCCTCCTCCCCGACGGCAACCTGCTGCCAAGGGACGCGACCCTCACCGCCGAGCAGAAGACGGAAGTCGCGGCCATAGTCTTCTGGACACCGGCCGAGACCGAGACTGAGGGCAGGATTACCCCTGCGAGGCTTTCCGACGACAAAATCATGTCAATGGATTTTCCGCACTGCACGCACGGGCTTGCAATATCCACCCAAAGCATTTACAACGACGTGCCTTGGCAAAACAAGAGCGACGACTGGGACTGGACGACAGACGATTTTGTGCTGAATTTCCAGAACAGCGGCAATTTTTCAAGAGCCGACAAATCCGACTTCGTCCCCATCGCTCCGCTCAACAAGGCCGAAGACGACCTCAACAGGGTACTTGGCTACCAGAACACCCGAATACTGCTGGCATACAACGACTGGCACAGGGCAAGCGGCAAGGGGACGCTCGTCAGGATTGCCGACAAACTGACGGGATTTTCGGCCGCCAACCCGGCTCCGGAGGGCAGCACCGGATGGTACATTCCATCGGCTAAAGAACTCTATATGTACTTGAACAAGGATGTTGACAACATCTACAAGCTCATTAAAGGGTTCGAAACCTCAGACATTCTCAGCAGTTCATATTCAGCGCTCGGAGTGCGCCCGCCACTTGACTTTTTAGTATATCTTTGGTCCTCCACAGAAACAAGGTACGCGAGCGGGGATGTATTTAGTTGGGCCTATCATCTGGACCGTAATGGATATATAACCAACGCGTCCAAATATGGCGGTAGATATACCGGAGGAGCCATCACTACAGGAGTAGTGTTCGTATGCGCATTCTGATGCCCCTCTCCGCATCGTGAAACATAATCCACGATAATCATGTTTCATATTGTGTAAATTCTGTAATTTGCGTAAATTCGCGGTTTCGTATTATGAGGGGAAAGATTCCCCGTTCCATAAAAATTGAATAAACGGATTACAGAATATGGCAAAGGTTATTTTGACAGGCGACCGTCCTACCGGCAGGCTTCACATCGGGCACTATGTGGGTTCTCTCCGCAGGAGAGTGGAACTTCAGAACAAGGGAGGATATGACGATATGTTCGTGTTCATCGCCGACGCACAGGCGCTCACGGACAATGCGGACAATCCCGAGAAGGTGCGTCAGAACATCATTGAGGTGGCTCTGGACTATCTTTCAGTAGGTCTTGACCCGTCAAAGGTGACAATATTCATCCAGTCGCTCATCCCGGAGCTCTGCGAGCTGACGTTCTACTACATGAACCTCGTCACCATCGCGCGTCTCCAGCGCAACCCGACGGTGAAGAGTGAAATCGAGATGCGCAAGTTCGAGGGCGAGAGCATCCCAGCCGGGTTCTTCACCTACCCGGTGAGCCAGACCGCCGACATCACCGCATTCAAGGCCACGATTATCCCGGCCGGTGAGGACCAGGAGCCGATGATTGAGCAGGCGCGCGAGATTGTCCGCAAGTTCAACGGCACCTACAACTGCGACGTGCTCGTGGAGCCGGAAATCATGCTTCCCGACAACGCCGCCTGCCTGCGCCTCCCCGGCACCGACGGCCGCGCGAAGATGAGCAAGTCCCTCGGCAACTGCATCTATCTCTCCGACTCTGCCGACGAGGTCTGGAAGAAGGTCAAGGGAATGTTCACCGACCCGAACCACCTCAAGGTCACCGACCCGGGCAAGGTGGAGGGCAACACCGTATTCACCTACCTCGACGCCTTCTGCCGTCCTGAGCATTTCGGCCGCTACCTCCCTGAATACGAGAACCTCGACGCGCTCAAGGACCACTACCGCCGCGGAGGCCTCGGAGACATGAAGGTCAAGAAGTTCCTCGGTGCCGTTCTCGAAGAGGAGCTCTCCCCTATCCGCGCCCGCCGCGCCGAACTCGAAAAGGACATCCCGGCGATTTATGAGATTCTCCGCCAGGGCACCGAGAAGGCCCGCGCCGTCGCCGCCCGAACTCTCCACGAGGTGCGCGAGGCGATGCACATCAATTACTTTGACGACCCGACGCTTATCGCCGAGCAGGCAAAGCGCTTTGCGGAAAAAGCCACGGAAAAAGCCGAATAACGGGGCATCTGCTGCGTTGCGCTCAGCATTTGAATCCTCACAACCATCAGGTTGCTGCGGTTCAAATGCTTCGTGCGCCTTGCATCTGCCTCATTCTTCGACTTTTCCCATCTCAGTTATTTTTTTGAGTGATTTCTTGATTAGGAAAATAGTTACAACATGGTAAAGCATATAATTTTGTGGACGCTCAAGGAGGAGCTGTCAGAGGAAGAGAAGGCTGCTGTCAAGGCCGGAATCAAGGAAGGACTTGAATCGCTTGTAGGTGTTGTCCCGGGACTTATCGAAGTGATGGTCAGCACAGAAGGGCGTCTCCCGAGTTCCACGGCCGACGTGATGCTCGACTGCACCCTCGAATCTCCCGAAGCCCTCAAGGCCTACGCAACCCACCCGGCACACCTAACCGTAGCCAACAGCAAGGTCCGCCCCTACACAGCCCTCCGCTCCTGCCTCGACTACGAGTTCTGACAAGCGCCGCAAATCTCCATCAAAAACAGCCATTTTTGTCCAAATCCCACTAAAAAACCGAGATTTGGACAAAATTCCACCGATTTTCGTCCAAATCTCACAAATAAATCGACATTTGGACAAAAATCACAGGTTTCTTCACCGCGAATGATTATCTTTGCGAACAAATCGGATTTTTATGGAAAGACTCGTCGGACGCGAAAACGAATGGAAAGAATTGGAATGGGCTGTCAAATCTGACCGCTCCGAGTTCATTGCGCTATATGGAAGGCGAAGGGTGGGGAAAACCTTTCTCGTGAGATGTTTCTTCAAGGATAACTACAGTTTTCATTATGTAGGAGCGCATCGGCAGCCTAAAGCCGTTCAGCTTCAGAACTTCAGGGAGGCGCTGATGCGCTACAGCCACGGCTCCACCATTCCTCAGATTGACAGCTGGCACGACGCTTTCCTGCAACTGGAATCCTATCTGGAGCATTGCGGGGACAATAGAAAAATCATCTTCTTCGACGAGATGCCATGGATGGACACGCACGGCAGCGAGTTCCTTAATGAACTGGAATATTTCTGGGCCAACTGGGTTCAGAACCGGGACGACATCGTGTTCGTGGCCTGCGGAAGCGCGACAAGCTGGATGAAAGAAAAGCTTGAAGACAATCAGGGCGGTCTGCATAACAGGCTCACACACAGGATTTACCTGCGTCCGTTTTATCTGAGCGAATGCCGGGAATATCTGCAGGGGCACGGATTCGGATGGGATGATTATCAGATTATGCAATGCTACATGATTTTAGGCGGCATACCATATTATCTGAGCCTGCTCCGTCCAGACCTGAGCCTTCCGGACAACATAGATTCCCTGATTTTCAGAAGAGGAGGAGAACTCTCCGATGAGTTCAACGAACTATACAACGCACTGTTCACAAAATCAGACAAATACATCGCCATCGTAAAGTTCCTGTCCGGCAAAAGGGAAGGTTTCACGCGCTCGGAAATAGAACAAGGCACGGGATTTGGCGGAGGCGGTCTCTCCAAGCTGCTGGACAATCTGGAAAGATGCGACTTCATCGTCTCCTACTCCCAGTATGGTAACCGGAGCAAGATGAGCCTCTACCGTCTGAGTGATTTTTACACAATCTTTTACTACAAGTTCGTGCTCGGAAACAACTCAAAGGACGAACACTATTGGCAGCACCATTTCAACGACCGCAGCGTATCGTCATGGGAAGGATTCTCATTCGAACAGCTTTGCCTCCACCATCTCTCTCACATCAAACAAGGCCTTGGCATCGCCGGCGTAGCCACCGAAGCCTCGACATGGCGTCACATCGCGGCCAAAGGAGAAGAAAGACGCGGTGCCCAGATAGACCTCGTGATAAAGCGTGCCGACAGGATGATACACCTCGTGGAGATGAAGTTCGCGGCAAGCCGCTACAACATAACCAAAGACTACGCGACCCAACTGCGCGAACGACGCCAAACCTTCATGGAAGACGAAAGGCTCACCACCACCCCGGTCTTCACCTTCGTCACGCCATACGGACTGACCCGAGGCATCAACTCCAGCCTCGTCCACAGCGAAATCACTTCAGAGCACCTCTTCGCGTCAGTCAAATAAGGCGATAATTCATTCCAATCAGAAAGTTATTCGACGACACAAAATAAAAGTCGGCAATTCTATTCGGTGACATCGGATAGAATTGCCGACTAAAAATTTGCTACCAACATTCAGAAAGCAACAGAACTATAGTTCACATTTTAATGACTCCATACTTCATTGAGTTTCTGCTGCACAGAAGACACGGAATTAGACTTGCTCAATTTGTATATCGTGGCTCTATTAACGGTTGTTGATGGGATGAGTTTTCTGATACGTTTCTCATACTGACTATTGTACCTTGACGAAAGTTCATCGTAAATTTCTTGCCTCGGATCATTATAAGAGAACGGCTGCAATGGACCAATTGTAATTTTCGGAATAAGTTCAGCAGTACACTGCATATCTACAGTAATCCTGTCTTGTTTCGAACTATTACCGACAAGAAATATCCTTATTTCATGCTCATAACTGAAAGCTTGTCTTTTCAAAGACATCAGTTTCAGATAAGTTCCGACGTCAAATGAACCGCGTTGAAGTTCACGCAATGGTTCGCCATTTTCAAGTCCATCACGAGTATATCCGTAATTCATTTCTGAGACATAAAACTCACATCCTTGACTTGCAGCATACGCATCAAGATGAGAAAATAAGACTTCATGATTAAATGCGAGACGAACCATCTTATCGCTTCCTGACTGATATTCTTTCCACATAGCAGCTGCACTTGTTGTCGTAGCCTTGTCTTCCGTCATACAAAAGCAAGCTATTTCAGGAACTTGAAAATCATTGAGAACTCCATAACTCAATCTCCAATAAATATGCTCAAATGGATCAGTCCAACACTTTGGAGAGCAGAAACTCAGGCTTATTTTCCCGTCTTTAACCGAATCTTCGAAACGAGAGAATGGGAGGTATTTGCAGAGATAATCTTTGGGGACAAATCCATTAAGAGACTTAATGTAATTATATCCATTAAGTTTCTCGAAATCGCCCATTGACATCAATGGATTCGAATTATCTGTCTGATTATTTGATTTTTGTTTTGCTTTCATGTCGTTCAAATCATTGTTTCTTGTCACCAAGTTTCTCATAAAATCTTCAAAAGAAAATAAATGTATGACTATTCTTTCTGGCAACGAACAGAATAACCCCCAGAACGATAGTAGTCGCCCTTAGCAGGACAGACATCTCCATAACAATTGAGACTAAGTCGCCATGCGTCAGTTCCATTCCTAGCATCCGAAGAACAAGACCAACAGTCCGCATAAGTGCCAGTATCACAAAACACACCATTATCATAGTAGAGTCGGCCAGACAGAGGATACCATATCATATTTGAATCACCACACATTCCTGACAAATTAAAACCTTTATTATCACTGTCTAATGAAACAGTGAAAATATACATTGATCCCATTGCCTTTGCCCAAACTCCTTCTGCACCGCCATCAGGCACTCTCCAACCGACCGGGCAAGGGTCGTAGGCTGTTTTCTCGGACTGCCAGCTTCCGTCTGGAAGATAATTTGAAGAACCCGTGTAGAATGTCATCGGATTCTCTTCCGCGACAGTCTTGGTAATCTGTGACGAACTTGTTGCCCAGGTGCCGGTAGAAGCCGCGACCTTGGACTCTGAGACTGACGACGAGCCGAGGAACGGGTCTTTCCTGCCCCACTGGTAGAGGAGACCGAGGGCTCCGACGTCGCCAGGGGCGGCGCTTGTCGCGCCGAGGTTGCGGTCCATCATCGTGCCGGCGTTGTTGTAGTACTCCTGCTCCTGCCAGCCATCCTTCGAGCACCAGATGTGCCATGACCAGAGGATGACACCCTTGGAGTTCTTTGCGGCTATCACGGCGTTGCCCTGAGCGAAGGTCTCCGGAGTCTTGAAGCGGATGTAGCCGTCCTTATAGGATGCGGAGGCGATGAGGTCTCCGACGTTCGGGGAGACATCCGTGCCGAAGGACTCCCAGAGGACCTCTACGCTCTTGACGTTGCCCACGGTGCCGTCGGTGTTGCCCTGAACCGCCCTGAACTTGTAGTTCCCGGCCTCGGTGATGAGGTAGCAGTTGGCGGTGCCATCGGTGGAGAGGTCGGTGTAGGCAGTGCCGTCGTCGTCACCGTCGTCGCCGCCCGGCTCGGTTCCGCCGCCGGTACCCGTGCCGCTGCCGCCGGTGCTGTTCCAGTCGTCTATCTCGCAGCCGATGTCAACGCGGATGGCGGTGGTGGAGGCGTTGAGCGTGGCAGTGTAGGTGTAGGACACGCCCGGACGGAAGCTGAACGAGTCCTCAAGCAGATAGGACACGCTCTTGGAGTTGATTTCGAGCAGGGGAACGCTCGTTTCGAGCATCTGCGGGACGACTATCGCCTCGTAGGTCACGGCATCGACCCCGCCCACGGTGCGTATGCCGAGGTTGCGCATCCTGATTGACTTCGCGCCGCCATAGGGATCCTTCTCGACGGAGCCTTTCTCAAGGTCTATCCTCGCGTCGGTGACGGTGCTGTGCAGGAGGACTGTAGCGTCCTCGGGAAGTGAGCCGACGTACTTGTCGCCGGCGACTATCCTCACGACGAGACGGCTCATGACATGACGCATGGCGAGGCTCACCGCACCGTCCGCGCGGCTCACGCCCTCAGCCTTGGCCCAGAGGAAGTCGGACGACTCGTAGGCGGCAGGTGCTCCGTCCTTCGCCTCCGAGCTCTGGTCAGTGGCGACGGAGAAGCGCTGGCTGTTTATGTCGCTGAGGCCTTCGATGCGCGGGAAGGTGGCATAGACGTCGGACTTGCCTTCACCCCAATAGACCGGCCTTTCAGGAGTCCAGCTCTGGCCGTCGAAGGCGGCGGCGACGTTGGTCGCGCGGTTGCCCGAAATCTGGAGGGGCATCGGAGTGCCGTCGTCCGCGTAGTCCGTGACGAAGATGCCGATTCTATCCCCGGCCTCGAAGCCGCCGGAGACCTTTGTCTGTGCGCCCGGAGACAGGACGCTGAAGTTCATCTCGCGGGGAGACTCGGTGATGCTCCCTGCGGGGCTGTCCTTCCGGCAGGCGGTGATGAGCGCCGCCGTCAGAAGAACTGTGCCCATTGATATGATTGCTCGTTTCATGCTTTTGTCTTTTATATATTGTAAGGTTAGAAACTTGTCTTTTCTTGTCTCTTAGTTTTTCCTGAATGACGGCCTTTCGCCCATGAACTTAGGCGGCAGCTGGTTGTAGCCGGACGACGACGCGCCGCCGCTCAGCCCGTACTCGAACAGCTGCGGCTTCCCGGCGGACTTGGTCGCGGTCGATGGCAGAGCCTCCTTGTCGTTGGCCTTAAACTCGTCGAACGAGTACTCTTCGCCGGCGTAGGACATGATGCGCTTCACTATGGCCTCGCGCGAAATCGCGCTGTAGTACGGGATGTTGTTGTGCATGCAGCTCGTGGACTCGCTGCGGAACACTCCCCTCGTGTGGAAGAACGCGCCCTCATAGACATCCACCGTGGCGGAGTACTGAGGGTCGTAGATGAGGTGCGACCACGGCACGTCGTGAGTGCTTCCCGTGAGGGAGACGTTGGCGTAGAAGCCGTATGCCTTCATGGTGTTGAGTTCCTTGACGTGCTTGCAGCATGAGCAGGCGCAGGACTGGATGAAGGCGTTGTGGTAGATGTACTCGTCCGCGAGCTTTCCGAAGCCGTGGCCGCCGGCCTCGTGGTGGATGAGCCCCCGGAAGTCATACGGAGCCGGGTCGGTGCTCATCGGAACCACGGCAACCGCCGAGCCGTCGCCCCACATGTATGTGAGGCCGCTGTAGTCGGAGCTGTTCTCGACCATGACTATTAGCGTCCGGCCGAGGTCGTCATCTATCGGCGCGAGGCAGGCGGCGTTGAACACGGCGTCGAAGTCCGGGGACACGCCGGCGTTGATGGTATATTGGCTGCCGAAGCGGGCCTCCATTATCGTATTGACCGTGCCCATGCCGCTGTCAGGGGACATTCCGAACACGCCATAGACATTGAACCAGTCCTTGTAGGTGAGGTAAGGCTCGATGTCGAAGAAGTAGCCGTAGGCATCCTGCAAGGCCTTGAGGTACTTGCCCTCGCTGATGTCCTTCGCGTCGAAGCAGTCGCCCATGAGCACGAGGTTCACTCCCTTGCCCTTGGTGGCGGTCTGGAGCGTCACGAGGTCGCCGTCGCCGTACCCGTAGTCGTACTGCTCCACGGTCATCCTCACGCGGCAGTCCTCGCCGTCAAGGAGGAAGACTATCTCGCCGCTGCGGCTGCCCGCTCCCCTTTCGAGGCGGTTGACATAGACGGAGACATCCACCTTGGAGATCGCGACGCTCATGTCGGCGTTGCCGGAGGACGGGGTGACGCTCACCCAGTCCGGTTTGGACTCCACAGTCCACTTGCTTCCGGCAGGGGCGCGGAGAAGGAACTCCTTGGTGCACGGCGCGTTGAGTGTTCTGAGCAGGCCGCGGCTGATGGAAAAGTCTTTGTGGGCGGAGAAGCGCTTGAACTCGCTCCAGTTGTTCGCCGTGCGGTACTGCGCGACCGAGGCCTCCGGAACCTCGACGGTGAAGTTGTCCTTCGCCACGCCGCTGAAGCTGCTGGAGTTGATGACCGGAGGGTTCTTCGCGTTGCAGACGAGGGAGGTTATGCCGTAGCAGTTCTGGAATGCGCCGGACTCTATCACCTCGACATCCTTGTGCAGGACCACGCCTTCAATGCCGGTGCAGCCGGCTAGCAGATTTGACGGGACTGCCACGATGTTTGACGGAATGGTCACGACACCGCTCAAACGCCAGCAGTTGGTGAATACACTGCTGCCCAATGACACAAGTTCGCTTGGAAGAACGAGTGTACCATTGAACTGAGTACCGGAGAAAGCACCGCCACCGATGGTCGTAACACTCTCTGGAATATGAAGTTCTCCTTTGAAATTTGTACTTGAGAACGCCCCGCTGCCAATCTTGACAAGGCCGTTCGGAAGAGTCAGCGTGCCGTCACATCCACAACCATTGAATGTATCTGGCATCACCTCCGTGATTCTCTTCGGAATAACAAGAGAACCTGTCAGACCACGACAGTTCTTGAATGCATTGTCGCCAATGTATTCAAGGTTGTCAGGAAATACCAAATTGCCGGAAATTGCAGAAACCGCGAATGCACTACCACCAATTCGTTTGAGGGATTCAGGAAAAGACACCATACACATGAGGCTGTAGCATCCGCTGAATGCAGAAACACCGATTTCCTCAAGAGTCGAGGGGAAATGCACATTGGTAATCTTCGTATTGCTGAACCCGGCGACATATTTCAGTCCCTCAGGAAGAAGAATCGTACCTGTAAGAGACGTTTCTCTAAAAGATCTACTTTCTATCCGTTCCAATTTGTCCGGCAGTAAGCATTTTATTAGCGTGGTTTTATTGTAGAATGCATTTTCTGGTATCTTATACACGCCGTCAATCAGACTCTCAACCTCCTTCAGATTCACCCTCTGAAGTGAAGTCATCTTATCGCGCATGAATTTATAGTCATCTGCATTTATGGAGCCTGTGAGTTTCAGGTTTTTAATCTTGGTTTCATCCATTTCAAGGCGCTTGACAATCGTTTCCCCAAGTCGTCCGGCGATAGTATTGTGTATGACGACATATTCCCTCGCGTCGTCCCCGTGCGAAACATTGTCAGCCTCCCACGCGGTGACGCTCACGCCCGTCAGCTCAATCACATATTCCCCGCTGTCCTTCTTCTTGCCGACGGTGAGGTCGAAGTTCGTAATCTTGCCCGGAAGGTACTCCAAAGCCTTGTCCATCACGAAGTTCCTCGGTGCGCCTCCGCCGATGGTGACGGTCACGAGCGTCTTGCCGGCCGCCACGGTCTGCGGAGCAACGATTGCACGAAGCTCGCCGTTGTCGTTCATAGGCACGATTCCCGTGAGAGGAGCCTCACCGTCAAGAGTGACAGCGCCTGTCGCGAGGTTTATCGTCGTCTTGCGGACGGTGTTCACAATCAGAACCTCCTTAGTGACGGCCGCGAACTCGGCGGCATCGTCCCAGCCGTCGCCCTGCGCGAAGCGGATTCTCGCGGAGGACATGATGTGGCGGAAGCGCAGGATGACCCGCGAGGAGGTCGGAGTCACATTCTCGGTCTTTGCCCAGAGGAAGTCCGATGACTCGTATGGAGAGAGGTGACCGTTCTCCGCGTCCTTCGACTGGTCGCGCTCCACTTCAAGCAGATAGGCATCGACGGAGGTCGGAGTCGCGTAGGGATAGTAGCCGTAGAAATCGACCTTCGTGTCATTGTCCTTGTAGAAGATGTCGTAGTCGGAGGTCCAGCTGCCGGAGCCGTCGTACTTGAGGCGGACGTTGTCGGCCTGGTTCTTCTCCACTTTCAGCGTGCCCGGAGTCTCGCCGTCGTAGTTCACGACATAGACTCCAACCTCGTCGCCCGTGCAGAACCCATCGGTCGTAACCTTAGTCGCAGGCTGCTGGTCAATCTCGCCGCTTATCTCCACCCGATGCGGAGCCGACGGCGGCGTTTCCGGACTAATCTCCGGTTCGTCGAGACCGCAGGACTGAACAAGAGCCAGTCCCGCAATCATCAGAATTGAAAACTGTCTTTTCATACTTTGATTAAATATATCGTTGTGATTTAATGTTGTTTCATCAGCTTGTCATAACAGGATGAACACGCCGGCATCAGATGTCCCCGCCGACCGTCTCCCCATCTTCCCACGGACTCAATGGATTCTCACCAGTAGAAAACCCAGTGCATATAGTGTCAATACTGATTTTCAGCATCGTCATCATAGGCGATACATATTGATTTATAGAGAACGATTCGATATTCGATGCATCAGAAAGGTCATCGAACAGCAGCCTATGGTCGGTTAAAGTTTTTGCATCCATTGCTTTGCAGCAAATCACTCCAGCTCCATAAATGATGATAAAAGTTAATAAAAAGAAAGTGTGGAGCCGATTTTCGTTTATCTCAAAGAAGGTTGTGGCTAACCCAAGCAAAAATAAACGATTCCCAATACCCCACACTCAACAGAATATGAAGCATTGGGGCATACAATGCCCGAGTGACAACATAGTTCCAAATGAGAATGAGTGCCGTTCGTTATCCCTTTGCTATGAAAATTGCCACATTTTCTTTGAAGGATGCCCGAAAACACTTTCAAATATGTATGCTGATTGCTCAGCGATGCAAAGTTAGAAATTATTTTCAGAATACGAGCCAGCACTCAAAAGGTATTGAGCAACAAAGTTCGGAATTATCTGTGAAAACCGCTTTGAGCGAGGACAAAAAACATATAAATATTACCTGCCGAAGCCAATGCATTATCGGTAGAGTCCGTCCAAATCAATCTGAATCTGGGCGATTCTGCTGTAGGAGTTTTGCTTGACGCCAAATGTCGTGACAAAGGCGTGCTGGATATGCTTTTTTGTGCCGGTCACTTTCTGGAACAAGGAGGCTCTTTGGCGAAGCCGTCTGTCATAATCGGCATCTATGATGAACTCATCTGCAGAATATTTCATCTCACACAGATTGATTATATTGTCATCACGGTCAATGACCAAGTCGATTTGACCACCAGACCATTTTGTACCATCGGAATCTGTAAATGGTTTGCTGCTCCACGAGCACGCGTTGCTCAGTACTCCTGTGATACCCATTGATTCCTTGATTTGCCTGAGATGATGGAGACATACCTGCTCGAAAGCGTAACCGCTCCATGCCCTTCTGGAGCCACTGCCGCTCATGTTTGACCAGAAATTTTCATCCTGGCCACTGCTTTTTGTCACAAAGTTCAGATGAAACAGCGAAAACAGGTCGGACAATTGGTACATGACATCTCGCTCAGACTTGCCAAT
This sequence comes from bacterium, assembly GCA_963596955.1. Lineage (GTDB taxonomy): Bacteria > Bacteroidota > Bacteroidia > Bacteroidales > UBA932 > Cryptobacteroides. Next base: position 22,024 of record CAVBPI010000009.1, read on the forward strand.
TGCAGCATATCTCCGGA
>CAVBPI010000009.1:22147-23067 GCA_963596955.1 bacterium
AAAAAGTTCCACCATCTTTGATTTTCAATGTCTGCAGAAGTTGTTCCCGCGTCATTCCCTTCAATGTTTTGGAGAGTGTTTCAACTATTCTCCTATAAAGAGTCGATTCTCGGAACAACGATTTGAACAGGAATTCATATTCCGTTCTGAGCGGCGCGCCCGTACGGAAGAAAAGGTTATCGATGCATTTATCCAAAGGAATGCCTTTCTCGATCATATCCAGATAGTACGGGACACCGCCCAGAATCATGTAGAGTTCCAGAATCTGATAGCGTCCTATGTCTATGCCTTTGATGTCGGAAATGAATTCCTCGGTTTCGGCTAAAGTAAAGGGGGCAAGGTATATAGGTCGGCATACTCTTCCGTAAAGCCCGCCCTTATCGCCTATTATATTTGACATCATCCATGTCGTGGCAGAGCCGCAAATGAACAGTTTCAATTGAGAAACCGGCGACGACCACATATTCCAGAAATTTGAAAATGCTGCCAAAAAGTTGCCGCGCGGAGTATCCATCCAAGGCAGTTCATCGAGGAATACAACAATTTTATCCTTTTTAAGTGACAACAGATAGTCCCTCAGAGCATTGAACGCATCGAACCATGTTCTGAGCGGCTTCACATCCTTTCCGGAAAAACGCCTCAACTCATTCCTGAACTGAAGCAGCTGTACAGCTCTGGGAGTATCATACATTCCCGTAAACCAGAAATCAAATTTCTCATCAAAGCATTTCTTTACAAGATAAGTCTTGCCAATCCGTCTTCGGCCATAGACCGCGATAAGTTCAGACTTGTCGGAATTCCAATAATCGCGTATAAGTCTCTGCTCATACTTGCGACCAACTATATTTACATTGTCAACCATACTGCAAATATAGTCATTTATTCTTATACCACAGCGGTAACTATATAATTTCGAATAG
>CAVBPI010000010.1:0-22754 GCA_963596955.1 bacterium
GAAGCCGGGAGGGTTTCTGGAATATGCCGTGGAGAACGGGGATACCGTGTTCTATGACAGCATCCGTCCCGCCCGCGTGTTCCAGAGGATGCCCAAGCAGAAGGGGAAGGAGTGGAGGAAATACTACAGGCTCGTGCACAATTTCAGCAAGGCCTACCCCTACGCGCTCGTGGCGAAGAGGATGGTGCAGGAAACCGACAGCGTGATTGCGGCCGACCATCTGACGGGACTGCGGAAGGAGCGTTACATCAACCACCTCCAGAAGGAGCTGTTCGGAGTGTTCGAAAAGCAGATGAGGAACCTCACGGTAAGTCAGGGGATGCTGATTATGAAGTTGATAGACCGAGAAACCGGACACACGTCATACGAGCTGATACGGGGCTACAAGGGCGGCATCACCGCCGGATTCTGGCAGGGAGTGGCGAGGATGTTCGACGAGGACATGAAGAAGCCCTACGACCCGACAGGCGAGGACGCGCAGGTGGAGGAGCTGGTGCAGCTGTGGAAGGACGGTGACTTCCCGATGCTCTATTGGTCGCTGTTCTGGAAGGACCCGCCGGTTGTTGAAATTCCTGAGAAATACCGCAGCTGGAAGCCTGCGGAGGAGTAAGACACTGTAGAGCTGCATCCCCCCTTCACACAAATTGGGGCTGACTAAAAAGCATTAGTCAAGCCCCTTTTATTGTTTTTTCGGTGAGGTCTGCCTCGACCCCGTTTCAAAACGTTCAATTCTCTGAAGGTCCGTCGTTGTAGGCCCGGTACTCGCCGCGCATCACATTGAGGGTCTTAGGAAGCCAGACGCGGTAGCGCACGGACTTGTCCCATGTGTTGCCGGCGGAGGCGAAGTCGCAGAGGTGAACCGGGCGCGGCCGGCCATAGTTTTCAAGGTCGGTGCCGACGACCATCGGCGCGGTGAACGCCATCCACGCAAAACCGCCGTTGTCCGCAGGAGTGAGTTCAACAGTGCCGTCAGAGGCTGTCTGAATTACGACCCCCTCATCCACGAAACCGTCATCGAAACGGGAATCCCTCGCGAGCACGAGCGGGCCGCGGACAATTGCCTGACAGCCGCTCTGCTCCACAACGTGAGCCGTCATGTCGAGAGAAAGTTCAACGCGGTCACCGGCTTTCCATTTACGGGAGATTTTGGCATATTCTCCCGCAGCAAGCCCGCTCAGGTCAACGGCTATGGTGTCCGTCCCGCTGATGACCGTCGCTGAAGCGCTGCGGCTCCACTCCGGAATGCGGAGAGCAAGCGTGAAGTCGGCTGGCTTTGCCGGGGCGAGTGCGATTGCGATGTCGCCCGAAACAGGATAGTTCCCGGTCTGGACGACCTTGACAGTATTTCGTTTCCCGAGCCTGATGTCAGCCTGAGACTCGCCATAGAAATTGACCGTAAGGCAATCTCCGTCAGCGCGGTAGGCAAGAGCGGGCATCATCGCGAACGCCCGCGGACCGTTGGCATTGCAGCAGTTTATGTTCAGTCCACACTGCCTCTCGCCCTCGACGCGCCAGCCCTCAAGCGGGGTGTATTTCGCAATCTGGCAGCCGTCGTCCTTCAATGCCCCGAGAATGGCGTTGTAGAACGTGCGCTCTATGTTGTCGGCATAGCGGGAGTCTCCCGTCAGCGCAAGAAGCCTGCTGCAGAACTGCATCCAGGTGAAGCCCACGCAGGTCTCCATAGTGTGATAGGTAGGGACAGTCTGAAGGGCCTTGCCGCCATACCAGCATTCGACCGCGCTCCCCGAACCGGCGACATTGATTTCCTCCGCGAGGATGTGCGAATACGCCTTCAGAACCGCGTCATAGTCAGCCTTGTTTCCCGTAACCTTATAGTATTCAAGCAGTCCCTCGTAGCAGGACATCATCTCGTAGGCCTTCTGGCCGTTCTCGTATGAGAACCAGCTGTCCGGATGCGGGAAACGCAGTGCAACCGGAACATCGGCCCTGCTGATGAGCCGAGGCCCGTCCGGCGTCTCCCACTGCGCGACGATGTACGAAGCGAAGTCAAGATAGCGCCGCTCACCGGTCTTGTTGTAGAGACTCATAATCGGCTCCAGCACCGTAGAACTCGGCATCCCGCGGTATTCACCCGTCAAAACGATGTCGGTCTTACCCGGCCCGACCTGAGAAAGAAGGTGGTCGGCGATGCCGGCAGCCGCGTCAAGAGCCCTGCGGTCTCCCGTCAGTTCATACCAGCTCAGAAGTCCGAGCATCGTGTATTTCTGTCCCCATATATCCCATTTTTTCGTCTGATGCTCAGGAGCATAGTTTCCGATGTAGCCGTCAGGGGTCTGCGTCGCGATGATGTCATCGACGGATTTCGCGATTTTGGAGTAAAGCTCAGGATTGCCAGTATATCTGTACGCGCCGATTGCCCCGAGCGTCCATTTTCCCCAGAACTCGCTGTTCCATTTCCAGCTCTCGATTCTGTGACGGAACGGCTCAACAATCTCATCGACGTCCTGCTCCATCACGCGATGCCGGAAGCAGTCGTCAATCCTGCCACCGACATATCCACCGATTTTAACGGAAGTTACCGACATTTCACCGTTGTCTTTTGATGCTCTGGCGTTTCCGGCGAAGCACTCGCCATATCCGAGAATCAGCACCGCAAAACTTATCAACAAACACTTGTGTCTCATATACTATAATTCATTATTGATTTCACATCAGTCTCCAGCACCGCCCGAAAGTTTGTCCGCTCAGGCTACCCACGATTAGCAGAAAGATAGTCATAACATACGAGATATGCCCCGGCCGTCCAGCCCATGAAGTCGCCCGGCATCGCATATTCGTCATTGACGTCGATGTCCCCGGTGACGGCGTTGTATTTCTCCCAAAGCTGCCCGGTCCGTCCGTAAATGGCGCTGACCGAATCGAGATATTTCTCAGCAATCCGCACCGCGTCAGAGACATATCCATACCCATCCAAACCGATGACAGCCAATGTGTTGAACACAGCCCACGCATTCGGATAGTCCCACTGAAAGACAGCCGTGCGTTCACCGCCCTCACAGGCAGCGATGCCGTGGGCGCATTCAAGACGACCGAGATTCTCTACGAGAGATGCGGCCTGCTTTTCAGTAGGGATTCCGGCCCAGAGAAGATTGAATACAGCGGAACTGAAAATGTCGCTCCGCTTTCCGGTGACATAGTTGTAGTCATAAAAAAGCCCGTCGGATGGCTCGAAGCAGAGTTTCTGAATCAAGTCGCGACGGGTCTTGGCTTTCTTTTCCCAAGCCTTGGCGCCTTTCTGTCCGAGTTCACGGCAAAACCACGCGAAATTCTTTTCATATAGGTAGAGATTCGCATTGAGGTCCACCGGGTTACATTCCTCGCAGACTCCGTCGAACCTCGGGTTGAAGTCCCAGCCGCCCTCGGCCTCCGAAAGATAGTTCGAGGCTATCTTCACTTTCTCGTCGTCGGTGCGCGGAACCTTGCCCATCTGAGGGAAACGCGCGGAAGAGATGTAGGCGTAAAATTCAAGCAATTCAGCCCTGGTCGCGCTGTTGAAATGGCGGCTGAGTCCGCTCGGAGTGATACGCTCTTTCATCCAGAAGTCATATTCCTTCTCCAATGTCTCCACTGCCCCGCGCAGCCATTCCCTGTCACCGGTCCTTTCATAGACGTCGCGCGCCATCATGCTCGCATACGGAGGTTGCGAACGGTTCAGAAGCCCCGTGTTCGCCGCATTCGGCATATATCCGTATTTATCAATAAGATAGAGGATGTCATCGACATTATTCTTCGCCTGCTCAACGTCTCCGAGGCTCAGAAGTCCGAGATTCGTGAAATATGTGTCCCAATAGAACAGGTCCATGAATGTCCTGCCCTTAGCCTGCGGGACGCTGAAAGGGTGCGGAAGACCCAGATGCGGCAAGGAATCCGTCGTGCGTGTGCGGGTTGACATGGGCATATTTTCGGAAATATGCCGACGCGTCGCGATGTCCCTCGCCCCGATTTTGCCGCTGACGAGTTTTTCGATTCCCTCGTAGATGATTTCAGCGATTTCGCGCATTCCCTTGTCGTTCGGATGCGTGATTATGAAATCCTTTGAAATCCGATAGTTTCCGCCGTGGATGTCCTGAAACGTGTCGCCGACCTTGGGATGATTTTCCGGGACATCAAGCTGCGAAAGGGGATAATACGGAATGTCATAGAGACGGGCGGTCTCCTCGATGGCAGCTTCCTTGACCTCTGATTTCCAGAAAGTTCCGGTAATCAGGACATATTTCGAATGCGCGACGCACCAACTCACGAGTTTCTGGAGAGCCGGTCCGAAGGCACGCTCCGCGGTGACGTTCTCGCCGAGGCGGACAACGATTATGTCCTTACCCTCGACCTGTTCGCCTATGAAGCCCTCAACGTCGTCCGAAAGGCTGCGCTCCCAGGCCGCGATGTTCAGCGGAGTCACCGTCGAGCCGGGATGCTTCTCGTTCAGAAGCGACTCCAGAACATGACAATAGTCATTCTCCGGCTTTGACGCGGCCATTCCCCAGTCGGAGTACCACTCGACGCTTTCTGCGTATTCGTGGCGCGTGATGGAGTTGCCGAGACACAGCACATTGTAGGAAACAGGCGGTTCTTCAGCCGCGGGAGCCGTCTTAACGGAACAGCCGCAAAGTGAAATCAGGGAAATCAGTACAAGAAGTTTTCGTGTCATGACAAAGAAAAGTCAATAGGTATCAATCACTTGCACAATTCTACACCGTCGGGAACGGATATGTCCGAACGGACGCTGCCGTCGGGTTGTCTCTCGTGGCGGACGCGAATCGGGCCGTATGGAGTAGGGAACGTGCCCTCCGCCCAGTCGAGGTCGCCGAGGTGCGGGGTTATGCGGACCTTCGCGCAGCCCGGCTCGACGATTTCGACGCCGAGGACATGATGGCTAAGCCACGCCGTAGGGCCGGACGCCCAGCCATGGCAGAGGCTGTGGCGGAAACCTTGATAGCAGTAGGCTCCGAAGTCGCCGTGGATGTCCTTCTTGCCTTCCGGCACAAGTTCGTTAATGCCGGCGGCGTTCGGAAGCCAGTCGAGGTTGAAATCCTCCCAGAACGTCGTCGCGCCGAGGTCGAGCATCGCGCCCCAGTAGCTGCGGATGATGTCGAGAGCACCCTGCCAGTCGCCGGCGCGGGCCATCGCCTCAAGCATCAGGTAGCCGTAGAATGTGGAGAAGCCGTGGCCTCCGTTGAAACTCAGGATGTCCCCGTCCGCCTTCTTCGCGTCAGTAAGGCCTGCAAGCGTCATCAGAGCCGCAGCCTGCTTTGAACCGGGAGCATCGGGAGCGACACCGGACTTGAGAAACTCCTTATAGATTTTCGGCGCGGCCTTGGAAAGCCGTTTTTCGGCATCCGCGCACTCGGATGCAAGTGCGGGGTCGTCGAAAATTCCAGCAAATTCCTGTCCCGCCTGCATCGCCCACACCATCAGTGCCTGAAGCCCGGCATTCTTCGCCAATTCATTTTCCTGCGACGGCCAATCGAGAAAACGAATTCCGTCGAGGTGTTCGCGTCCGTCGGAGCCTATGCACCCGATGAGCTGGCGGAGCAGGCCAGAGATATATTCCTTTGATTCAAGAAGATAGCCTTTGTCTCCGGTATGATGAAACCACGCCTGATGGCAGAGCATCCACCATATCGAATAGGACGAGAACTCGCCGTTCATCCAATTCGGCAGCGGAGTCACGTCGCGCATCCAGTCGAGGGTCTTTGGAACCACCTCGTTGCCGCCAAAGACCGTCGCGACCGTCATCACCTCAGGATAGGAATCACCCATCCACACGAGCCTGTCACGCTTTATGCCCTCGATGAGAAAATTCTGCATACAGAGATGCACCGTGTAGGCTCCGGTCTCCCAAATCCTGTTCAGGCGCTCGTCGCTGCACTGGAAAGTTCCGGCATAGTCAAGGTCGCGCATGATGGAAATCGCCCGCACTTCCTTGAGCTTAACGGTCCTGTCAGGCTCGGCAAGGTCGATGCGCACGAAACGGTAGCCGGAGTTGCCGATTTCCACGACACCCATCATCGGAAGCAGAATTATCTGGTCTCGTATTGCATGGTCGTTCGTCGCGCCACCCTTTCCTCCGACATCGGACATCGCCTCGGACGCGGACTCGCCGTAGCGTACACGAACCTGGACCGGACCGCCCGGAAACCATCCCGTCACAATCTGAAGTCCGCCGTGCAGTTCCTTCCCGTAGTCGAGCAGCACTCCAGGAGCGACGCCGTTCTCCGATGACAGTATGCAGTAGGAGGTCGGCGTGTCGTTGTTGCAGTAGGCCTGCCCGTTGCCCGGTTCAATAAGGACATCGGCGAGCTGCACCCCCGCATCGCTCTGCCACACGACACGAGCCGGTGAAATGTATGTCCGTACCCGCTCGTCGCGTTCCTGAGCGTTCAGAATGGAGATTCCGCAAAGCAGGAGAGCTGCAGAAATAAAGAAAGCATGAAATTTTGTCATATAAAAACCTTAGTGTTAAATCATGTTGCCCGAGGCGCTTGGAATACCTATATTATATTACAAATATCGGAATATAATTCCGTTGTAAAGCGGACAATATGATTTAAGACTTTAGATTTTTGACACAAACACCGGTTTCACATATTTGCGTTTTTCAATTCCACAATTCTCACCGGCCCCAGAAGTCCGCTGTCACGAAGTTCCGCACCGGCTTTCGGCCAGTTCAGGCACCATGTCCTGCGCTCGGATTCCGGCAGGGAGGCATCATAGGAAAGGCGGTTGAACCATGTGCCCGTGACCTTGACTGTCAGGACGTTGTGCCCGTTGTGCAGAGCGGAGGTTATGTCCGTCGAATATGGGCCGGTCCAGAGCGTCGCCATTTTCTGCCCGTTGACGCAGACTACCGCAATCATGTCGACGTCACCGAGGTCGAGGACATATCTTGAACCTGCGCGGAGAGAATCGACTTCAAAGTTGCGGGTATATGTCACCGTGCCGGAGAATGCCTTCGCCTCATCGGAAACGTCAAGCAGTCTCCACGGCCTGAGCTCGTCAATGGCAAGATTGTCCGAGGCTCCCCAGCCTGCCGGCCAGGACAGCCTCCAGCCCCGGCTCAAGTCGGCGACCGTCTCTGCCTTCGGCTGTTCCCAAGATGCAGAGGAACCTGTCTTGTCGCGGCGGAAAACCACAAATACGGCTCCTGCCTGAGGCAGAGAGACCCGCACGGCTGTCCTTTCTCCGTCGCGCCTATAGGCTGCTAGCATCGTCTCTCCCGTGAGAGGGTTCCACAGCTCGGCATGACCGCCGCTGCGGAAGCTCAGCTCGCCGTCAAAGCCACGTCCGGGACGGGTCGCGATGAAATACCAGTCGGCGTTCTCCGCAGTGCGGTGCTGCCAAAGGACTCCGTTGCCGCTCTCATCCGCGACGTCCCCGCAGATTCCGTCAGCGACGGCTCCTGCAAGCGTCACGTCAGGAGCGATGCCGAGCACTGCCACGGCCTCGTCTATTGTATATCCTTCAAGAAGCCGTCCCTTGCCGATGCGGCGGAGTGACTTGCCGGACGGTTTCCTGCCCCAAAGCCTCTTCACCTCCGAAGCGAACCTGCGCTCCGCTGCCTTCCCACCGCGAAGAGTCGCTGACTCGACGGGACACTCCGCAACGACGCTTGCGCCCTGCTCAATCAGTGAACGAAGCCGGGCAATGGTCTCCGGCGCCATTCTCTGGTTCTGAGGAATCCACAGAAGGCTGTACTCGATACCTTCCGGAGTCACGAGCCGGCCGTCATGCACACCGAGACGGTTCATCAGGACGTCAAGGTTGCAGTAGTCGTAGCGATGGCCTGTGGGGAAGGGAGTATTCTGGTCCGGCTTATGGTCGATTTCATCGCCGAGGTACCAGAGCACGTCCGCTGATGGCTTGCCGCGCTCGAGAAGATAGCTGCAGCGCGCAAAATATGTCGTGAACTCCGGCATATATTTCCACCATGTCTGTCCCCGGAGGAACGGCGTGCCGATGTTCGCGCCGGAAAAGGACGTGCCCGGCTGCGGCCAGTCCACATGCGGATTGTGGGTGTAGGTGTGGAATATGAGATGGGAAACGCCGTCTACCATCTTCATGTCGGCGATTTCCTTGAGCATAGACCAATGCTCGTCCCAGGTGTGCTGGAAAGAGGTGAAGGACTCGGCCGCCATACGGGGCTTGCCGTAGATGTGCGCGGCTGAAGCAGTCGGAAGAATCGGCTTGTACTCCGCCGAACCCACGAAATCGGGCTCAAGCGGCTGCCAGAACTCGCAGACCGGGACATCGGCATATTTGAAATACTCCAGAATGTCGCCGGGGAATATGTCGCCGCAGGCCGTCTCATAAATGAGAGAAAGTCCCTTTTCATCGGCACGGCGACGCATCTGTCCGTAGAAATTTTCAACTAAAAGAGCGTTCAAGGTGCGCCGCCAGTCGTTCAGGAAACGCGCCGTCCTCGACGGGGAGTCAATCACATAGCCCATAAGGGCCGGAATCCAAGGGCGGAGGGCGTAGCCGTTGCGGTTCATGAATTCCGTTTCAATCTGCGGAGTCCAAGTCTGCGTGCGGCACTCCCAACTATCGAACAATGCGCCGTTTAGCAGGCCTCCAGACAGAGGTCCGTCAGCGAGTCGGCCGAGATAGTTGTCGAACTGGATGTCTGCGCCGCGAGGGTCGAGTTTGTCGCACTCCCAACCGGTTGCCTCCTCAGGGGCAGGGCCGTTCTTTTGTCCGGTGTTGACATTGCCGATGCGAAGAACAGTCCATTTCCCAGTCGGGGATGCAGGTACCGTCCAGTTGAGACTTCCGTCAGAGGACATCTCCGAAGTGATGTCAAGAACAGAGCCGTCGCTCAGCCAAACATCCTCGTCATAGCTGACGAAGTCACCCCTACGATCCATCCGCCGAAGAGTCCATCCGGCCTCGCTTTCCCAGTTGTTCTTGCGGGCCGCCGAGTAGAGACGTACATATTCAAGAGCTATTTCATACGGAGCCTCGATTTCGAGATGATACTCTCCCAAAGCCCCCTTGTCCTCACAAGACAACGAAACGGAAAGTTCGTCCTGCCATGAAGAGGGGAGAAGACGTGTGTCAAGAACCGTCACCCTGGCGCCGTCAGGAGCGACGGCAAACAGCCTCACGGACACCTTGGGCGCATACACGTCCTGCCACTTCATCGTGTTGACGGACGGGAGTTCAATTGTTCTCACCGTCACCGGAGAACTGAAGCTGTAGTCAAATGAGTTCACTCCGGGTGACAGTCGTCCCGGCAGTTCCTGTCCTTTCACGGAATCGGGAGCGAGCGGAGCGCCCGTGTCTCCTTTCGGGGTCGGAAAGGCAAGTACCATAAGGTCTTGGTAGTCACGCCAGTCATCATCCGAACCGGGTGCTTTCGGAAGGAGTGCATCCACACGCTCCCCGGCATCAAAGTCTGTGCGGCTCCAAACGATGTGGCGCATGGAATCCTCCGGCTTCACCCACGGGCCGCCGGCCATCGCCCAGCCCGGACAGCCCTGCATGGTGAACCGAAGTCCGAGACGACGGCTTTCCTCCGCAGTGTAGCGCACAAGTTCATCCCATTTCGGACTCAGACAGGCAATCTGCTCTCCCGTGCCCGGCCAGACGCCGCCGAATTTTCCGTGAAAGAGCTGTATCCCGGAAAAGCCGGCCGACGCGATGGACTCAAGGTCTGCGCGTATGCCCTCGCGGGACACGTTACCTCCGATGAAATGAAACCATGTCTCAGGATAAAAGACCTTCGCCGGGGAGCGGAACGCCTGCTCATCGGCAGACGAAAATTCCGCATCAAGAACTTCAGCAGCAGGAACCACCGGAACGATTTCGGTTTTCCCCGGCACTATAGTCTGAGCCGACTGCGAGACAGGAATTAAAGCAGCGGCAATTCCCACAAAAAGACATCTTCTCATATACATCATACACATAATAATTACATTGCCGGGACACAATTCAACCCCAAATGGCACTATTTGATTTTAGACAATTGGGTTTTAGACAATCCCTGCGGCACGCAGACACGCAATTGTTGCGGGCAGGGCATCGCGGAGAGTGCAGCGCATCGGAGTTCCCGTGAGCACCGAGCCTACGAAATCGTCAACGACGGCGAAGTCCGAGCCCGAGTGATATGGAGCTGAACAGAGTTCAGTCCAGTCCTCATAGGATGAGCGGCCATCGTCAAAGACGGTTTCAATGTGTCCTTCCGATGCCTTTATACAGCCATGTTCAAACTCGATGACTGTCTCCCTGTCATCTCTGTCCGTAATTCCGTCCATTGTCACATCCATGTTCAGGCCCGACTTGAAGCGAAATTCCGCACGGCGAAAATCCTCCACGTCGTTGTCACAACGAAAGACACACCGTCCGAAGCGTCCGGTGGCCAGTTCGCGATCAATGACATCATTCTTTGACTCCCCGGCATTAGGAATGAAATTGTCGGTCCATTCTCCGCGGCGGAGATACAGATCTGTTGCGGAATAGCGGCATGACGACGAAAGAGGGCACTTGATGCAACGAGAAGCCGAATTTTCCGGAGCCGAAGAAAGGCAGTAGCGCGTCAGCGAACCGGATGAGACGATTTCCGCCGCATCATCAATGGAACGGCATCCGACAAGGGAAAGGAGCCAGTCAACGTCATGGCAGCACTTAGACAGGAAAATCGGAGAACTGTCCTCCGAACGGGACCACAGGCCGCGGACAAAGGTGTGCGTCATCCGGTCTATCCCGATGTAAACCCTGTGATGCACGGCTGTTATGCGCCCAAGTTCAGGATGCGCCGCAAGTTCCTGAATGCGGTTATAGTAGGGATGGTAGCGAAGGACATAGCAAAGCCCGGTTGACAGAGATGCCGAAAGGCTTTCCGCCTCCGTCACGGCCGCGACAAGTTCCTTGCATTCACTCTCAGTCACTGCCATGGGCTTTTCAAGCAGCAGGGAAAGGCCGTGCTCCAGAACCTGCTTTCCAATCCGGCAATGAGTGGCATCCGGCGTCGCCACAATCGCGGCATCAGCCGAAATACCCGAGGCGAAGAAGTCGTCCAATGAACGGAAACAGGGACCCGGGGCGAGGCCGAAGTCAACAATGCCTTCATGAAGCCGCAGCACATCAGGGTCGATGACGGCGACGACATCGGCAACGTCGGGCTTGGAGACAAGATGACGGAGATATTTCCGTGCCCTGTTGCCAAACCCGACCATGGCGATTCTGACCTTCCGCCGCGTCATCATTTCAAGAGTTCAAACGCGGCCTTGCCTCTGATGTCATCAGACGCGGCGCCGACAAGCGCCTCAAAGCGTCCCGGCTCGACCACCCACTCATGACGGGCATCGTCGAAATAACTTAGAGCCTCGCGGCCGATGTCGAAAGTCACAGTTGCCGACTCTCCAGGAGCAAGACGGACCTTGGTGAAGCCCTTGAGTTCCTTTTCGGGGCGCGGCAGAGACGACTTAGGGTCTCGTATGTAGAGCTGGACTACCTCCTGCCCCTCGCGGGAACCGGTGTTGGTGACGGTCACGGAAAGGCGGAGCGTGTCGGAGGCAGTCATCGTGCGGCGGTCAAGCTGAGGTTTGCCGTAACTGAACGTCGTGTAGCTCAGTCCGTGCCCAAACGCGAACAATGGCTTGATATGCTCCTTCTCGAACCATCTGTAACCCGTGAAGATTCCTTCGTTGTAGGTGAGAGGAACAATGTCCGAATCATTCTTCCATGCGGCCGAAGCCTCCGGGTCGCCGGGATACTGACCCTCATGGTGAGCGGCGACGTCCTCAAGACGCACGGGGAATGTGAACGGCAGCTTTCCAGACGGGTTCACGTCACCGGAAAGCACAGCGGCAATCGCGTGACCCGCCTCCGAGCCGAGATACCATGCCTGAACGACGGCAGGGACTGATTTTATCCACGGCATGGCGACCGGGTTGCCGGAAACATTGACAAAGACCATGTTGCGGTTCACCTTTGCCAGAGCCGCTATCACGCGGTCCTGCCCGTAAGGCAGAGACAGGGACTCACGGTCGAAGCCCTCGCAGTCCTGACCGATGCTCTTGTTCAGTCCGCCGATGAATATCACGCAGTCGGCGTCCCTTGCGGCATCGACCGCCTCGGCAATCAGTTCCTCCGGGGAGCGACCGTCACGTATGTCCTGACCGGTGCTCACTCCGGCATATTCCGGCTCCGTGTCTCCCACCGATCCTCTCACGAAGCTGATTTCAGCCTGCTTGCCGAAGCGCTCGCGTATGCCCTCCAGCGGAGTGACTTCATATCTCGCCTTCAACGAAGCGCTTCCGCCGCCGACAGTCATCTTCTTGATGGCGTTCTCCCCAACGACGAGTATCCTCCGAACAGACGGTGCAATCGGCAACAGGTTCCCGTCATTCTTCAGAAGCACAATTCCGTTCTCCGCCACCGCAAGGGCATCCTCGCTGTGCTCCGGAGTGTTCATCGAGCCCCACGGCTTGCGAGTGTTCATCGCCGTGCGGAACATCAGCCTCAGAACATTACCGGCCTTGACGTCGAGTTCATCAAGCCCATATTTGCCTGACTTGAGGCCTTCGAGATACGGCGTTGCAAGCCAGTAGTTGTCGTAGGCGTTCTTCGTGTTCCTGAACATCCCGTCCGTTCCGGTACCGAACTCCATGTCAAGTCCCGCACGCACCGGACCGTCAGTCTCATGAACCCCGCCCCAGTCGGAAATGACAGCGCCGTCGAAGCCCCATTCACCGCGCAGGATGTCTTTCAAAAGCCTTGAACTCTGGCTGCAATAGTCTCCCCGATAGAGGCTGAACGCCGACATGACGGACCACGCGCCGCCCCGTTGAACCGCAGCCTTGAACGCGGGGAGATATATTTCATAGAGGGTGCGATCATCGACGTTCACATCCACCGACAACCGCATCTTTTCCTGATTGTTCAGGGCAAAGTGCTTGAGACAGGCGGCGACTCCGTTCTCCTGAACGCCCTGCACATAGGGCACGACCATTTCGGAAGTCAGGAACGGGTCCTCGCCCATATACTCGAAGTTGCGCCCGCAGAGCGGGGTGCGCATGATGTTCACTCCCGGTCCGAGCAGCACGTCCTTCTCGCGGTAGCGAGCCTCCTCGCCGACGCTACGTCCGTACCTGCGGGAGAGTTCCCTGTCCCATGACGCGGCAAGGCAGGTCAGAGCAGGGTAGGCCGTGCAGGAATCGTTCGTCCACCGGGCAGCCTCCCATTCATCCCAGAGAGCCTCCACGCGCACTCCGTGAGGGCCGTCCGAGAGCCACAGCTCGGGGATGCCGAGCCTCGGCACGCCAGCCGAGCTGAACTTGGACTGGGCATGAAGGATGCGCACCTTTTCTTCCACGGTCATGCGACCCAGCGCATCCGCCACACGTTCTTCAAGGGGTTTTGTCTCGTCCTGATACACAGGAGTCTGCGCAAACGCCGTCACCGCAGCAAAGAATGTCGCGGCGACAAAAAATATAAGTTTTCTGAAATTCATCACCTGCATCAAAGCTTTACGTCAAACTTTCTTTTTGACAGCCGGCTCTTCTCCGCGCAGAATCCCATCACATGACTCTCGACCGAGGCATCTATGCCGCTAGTGAGCCTCTGCTGGTCCTGCCATGAGACAGCCTCAAGAAAATCGCATACGAGAGCCATGTCTCCGCCGCCATGACCGGACTGGGCGTACTCCGGGATGTTCTCGACCTTCTTGTCCCAGACGAGCTCCTTGTTGCTGCGGTATTCGTAGAGTTTGAAAGACTCTCCGTCACCGTCAATATAGCCGGTCGTTCCCATAACCCGTGTACGGCGACCCCATACCGCAGTGAATGCCTCCACAGAAAGTGTGGCCGTCGTGCCGTCCTCAAAGACCATTTCACTGACGAAGTGGTCCGGCTGATTGTTGTCGCAATGATAGACGCAGCGTCCCCACTCGTTCTCGCGGATTTTACTCATGATTTCGTCCTCATCGTTCGGATTCTTGAGGTCAAACACACCGTTGTGAGACTTTCTCCGGACATAGACGTCAATCGCGGAATATGGACAGGTGCTCTCGTGCGGACAGCCGTCGGTGCAACGGAGCGGCGCGTCCTTCGGGGCATTCTCCGGTCTGAACCATGTGAGCGAGCCGTCGGCCACGATGGTCTTGCACGGCTTGCCGACCATCCAGCGGAGAATGTCGAGGTCATGGCAGCTCTTGGCAAGGATGAAAGGAGTCGTTGCCTTGGAGTCACGCCAGTTGCCGCGGACGTATGCATGAGCAAAATGGCGGCACTCGACAGGCTCCATGTGCTGAATGCTCACAACCCTGCCTATCATCCCCGAATGAATTGCCTGATACATGGCCCGGAAGTACGGGGCGTAGCGGAGCACATGACAGACAGCTACGATGCGGCCATACTTGTGAGCCTGCTTCGCAATGTCCCTGCATTCCTTTTCAGTCTGTGCCACAGGCTTTTCAAGCAGCACGTCATAGCCCAATTCGAGAGCCTTCAGACACGGGTCATAGTGGGTGTCGTCCGGAGTGCAGATTAGAACAGCGTCGGCAAACTTGGGAACAGAGAAGACTTCGCTCCAGTCACCGAAACGGTGTTCCTCCGGAATGTCGAAACGGTCTCCCATGTAGTTCTTCCTCAACTCGCGTATGTCCGAGACACCGACCACCTGCATACAGTCAGGGAATCTCTGCGCATAGTCCGAATATGCCCGCCCGCGGTTTCCGGCACCGATTATGACGACCTTCACCGGACCTCCCTTGAGCCTTGCCTTCAGAGCCTTGACCGGGAAGTCAAGTTCAGGGTCGGTTCCGACGGCTTCCGGCTCCATATCCAAATCCACTCCCGTAAGCTTTCCGGCAGCCTTCAGACTGTCTTCAGTTCCGAGAATCGCCCCTCCGACCGTAATCAGGCCGAGGCTTCTGAGAAATTCTTTTCTGTCCATTGTTCTTTATTCTAAAGTTCATTTTTCCTTGCAGCAGCGCACGGAATAGCCGTTGCTTCGGGATATTACGTAAAATTCGTTTGCGACCTGAAGGTCGCCGCTATAGTTGAAATAGAAGATCCAGGCGGAGTTTTTGCCGGTGTTTTCTGTGGCTGTCCAGTAATAGCCGTAAGTATATACGCGGACATTGCTCAGACGAAAATCGCTGTTGGAGAGAAGGCCGGCACCCGGATACCAGATGGACTCGGACGAGCCGAGTATGCCGCCGAACTCAATGCCCTTGTTTTTCTTATCGACAGTGTAGCCCGTAAGACGTCCTGATTTGCCCAGAGCCTTCTTCCAGACATCGTTGCTGCCGCCGTCCGGAACCCTCCACCCTGCAGGACACGGGTCATAAACAGTCTTCTGCGACTGCCAGTTGCCGTCGGGAAGGCAGTTATTCTCTCCCGTGTAGAATGTCATCGGATTCTCCCTTGCCGCATCATTCGACGCCTGCGCATCACTCGCGGTCCATTCGCCCGTTGAAAGAGCCTTCTCGTTCTCGTCAATGTCGGAAGAGCCGAGGAACGGGTCCTTCCTGCCCCACTGGTAGAAAAGGCCGAGTGCTCCGACATTGCCCGGAGTCGCGGACAGAGCACCGAGGTTGCGGTCCATCATTGTCCCCGCGCCCTTGAAATACTCCTGTTCCTTCCAGCCTTCCTTCGAGCACCAGATGTGCCATGACCAGAGGATTTTGCCGTCGGAATTGCGGGCGGCAATCACGGCATTCCCTTCAGCGAATGTCTCCGGAGTCGCGAAGCGCACGAAGCCGTTCTTGAAGGAGACTGAGGAAATGAGAGTTCCCGCTGCCGGAGCCACATTCGTTCCGAAAGATTCCCAAAGAACATCAACGTCCGAAACATCTCCGACCGCATTGTCAGAATTGCCCTGCACTGCCTTTAACTTGTAGTTTCCCGCGTCCGAGACAAGATAGCAGTTGGCTGTGCCGTCCTTTGAAATGTCCTCGTAGGCAGGTTCCTCAATAACAGGCGGTAGCACAGGCTCCGGTTCGGGTTCCGGAGTGACAACGGCTTTTTTGCAGGAAGGTGCGACAAGAGCGAATGACAATGCCGCAATAACCGGGAATGCCAGTCCGCAGCGTCTTAAACTTGAAATTCCAGACCGTATCATTACGTTCCTTATTTTATAAACCCTATGGCAGGACACGAAGATGCCTGCCATAGGGCACATCACATTCCTTTATCTCTACTTTGCGACAATTGAGACCGTACGCTTCGCGACATCCATGGTAACGGTGTATTCAGCCGTTTCCTTGATGCTTATCTGGCCGGTATAGCCGGAAATCTTGAAGATTCTGTCCTGAAGAGGAGTTGCCTTGGAAACATAGCCATAACTTCCGGTAAGGGCGCACCACCTGTCTGAAATAGGGCTGTCAACAAGGAAGTTTATGAGTTTGCTGTCACCGGCCGCGTCTCCCTCAAGGGTTCCGGTCCATGTCCATACGTCAGAGCCGGATGCCTTTTCCAATGAAGGACCCTCTCCCCAGCCGAACTGGGAACCGGTAAGATGGATGGCCGTCACGTCCGAATACTTGTCGTCGAGTTCTACGACTTCAATCGCAACCGTCATCTTGTTCAGGTCAAGAGTAACCTTGTATTTGCCCGGAGCGGTCGCAGAGAACAGTTCAGGAACATCCGATGACTGCTTGTCGGAAACCTTCATTTCAATCGAAGTCGTATTTACCTCATAGACATCAACAGGGAAATATGTAGTCTGCTCGTTATGCCAGTTCACGCCCTTCACGAAACGGAATGAATTATCAGAGACAGGTCCGTCGCCGTTACGCACCCAATTGAGATGTCCGGTCCACTCATAGACATTTGAAGAGGTCTCGGTAAACTTCTCCGAATCGCCCCAGTTCCAGCCTTCCTCAAGGGCGTTGCCCATAATGTAGAGCCCGACAGGCTTGACATCAACGGAGAACTCCTTCACCGCACCGGCAGCGAGAACCGTTTCGTCTTCAAAAGTAACCTTGTCGAAGATGATGCCGTTCACCTTAATCTTAAGTTCCGCACCCTTTGCAAAGGTCACGGGAGCGACCGGGATTACAAGCGTCACCGTCGCGCCGGCAGGGACTTCAATCGCAGACTCCGCATTCACGACATTGGTTTCCTCCGTAGCCTTCAGCGCCGGAGCCTCAGCAGTGAGGTCAACTGTGTATTTGCCGCCAATCTTGTAAGCCTCCTGAGCCTCCAGGCCATAAGAGGAAATGGTCGTCTTTTCTGAAGTCACGTTCTTGCAGGCAACCTTCACATACGCTGCAAGAGAAGTCATCGCGATTTCGGGAGCAGCGGTCTTTGAAGCCGTGGCCTTCACCTTGCCGAAAAGAGGGGCTGCCTTGCCGTTGAGTTCAACAGGGTATGCAGAAAGTTCAGCTCCTGCTGCATACGGGCTTACGGCAGTCCACTCATACTCCTTGCCGTCCTCGACTGCCTCGGCGAGGTTTCCCTTGAACACGTCGCCGGAAAGCTTGAACTCGCCGTCTGAGATGACAGCGTCGCCCTCAGAATGGAAAAGTGCGAGAGACGCGCTCTCCTCCCATGAAAGGTCAGCTATGGTAGCCTTCACTGAAAAGTCACCTGAAATGGTCTCCGGTCCAGCCGGCTGATTGTCCTTGTTGCAAGACACAGCGGTCACTGCCGCCAATGCCATTGCGATTGTTAAAATTTTGTGGTTCATAAAGTTAAATAAATTTGTTTAATGGTTTTCTATTTTCTGCGAAGATGCGCCGCGAAGCCTCCTCCGCCCTGCATCTTCACATTAAGCATTCTTGTGCCGTCAACGGTCTTGACCGAGCGGCGGTACGACGTGGCGGCGCCGGCCGTGTCCTCGAAGACCTCCGCCTCCCAGTCGCCTCCGTCAAGGAAAGGAAGGTCGATGGTCATATTTCGTTGGGTCCAGTCGGTCATTCCCGCCACGAACCAGTCGTCACCGCTTCGGCGGGCTACGACGATGTACTCGCCGAGACTCGCCTTCACCGGAACGGTCTCGTCCCACACGGTCGGAACCGAGGCGATGAACTCGGCGCATTCGGCGTTCTTCTCGTAGGTCGTTATGTTGTCGGCCATTGTGCCCACGGGCGAGAAGAAGACAATGAAGGCTGCTATCTGGCGGCATCGGGTGCCCATCGACATCGGACGAGGGTCGCTCGCGCTCCACGAGTCGCGGAAAGAGTTGCGCATAAGGCCCGGAGTGTAATCGACGGGACCGGTCATTCCCCGGAGGAACGGGAAGGTCACGTCGTAGGTCACCTGATCGGCCGGTCCGGAGCCGGCGACGACATCATAGTTGCCGTACTTCATGTGCTCAAGTCCGCGCACGGCCTCGTAGCTTACGACATTAGGATAAGTCCTGTTCAGTCCGTGAGGAATCGGGCTGCTGTGGTAGTTGAGCATCAGGCGGTTCTTCGCGGCCTCGGCGGCAATCTTCCACTGGAGGTCGATGTATTCCTGGTCGTTCCTCTCGAAGAAGTCAATCTTAATTCCCTTGACTCCGATTGACGCGAGGTCACGGAAAAGGGTCTCGAAGCGTTCCGTGTTGCCGGAAAGAAGCACATCCGAGAACCATGCGGCCTCCATCCACACCCACACGCCTATTCCCTTTTCGTTCGCATAGGAAATCGTCGGGACGAGATAAGGGGCGTAGGAATATGAACTCCCGTTCGTCGGAATGCACCCGGCGTCAATCGTGACGTAAGGAATCCCCGACTTCGCGGCATAGTCAACGTGATATTTATATGTCTCCACGTTCCTTCCGGAGCTGAAGTTCACGTCGTCGAGCGTGAACGACGTCTCCCAGTCCCAAGTGCTCATCCCGCCCTTTATCCACGAGATGTCCCTGAGCTCGCATGGAGCGGCAAGACGGTAAATCATGTCGTTGTCAAGCAGCTCGGCATCGCCGTCGATGACCATGCAGATTCGCCACGGGAAGTCCATGGCACCGCTGCACTTGGCGATGAAGCTTTCCCATGACTTGGGAACCTTGACGGTGTATTCGTTGCGCGAGGTCTCCTTCACGACACGGGTCTGAAATCCCGCAAGGCTGTTGCCGCTGCCCTTTGTGAGGAACATCGCGGGGTAGCCCCGCACTCCGGCCTCGGCGATGCAGAGCTTCTGTCCGCCGGTGCTGACAAGAACGGGGAGCAGGCCCATGCGTCCGGAAGGAAAGTCCCGGACATCCTTCTGATAGTAGCTCTCGAAGCAGTTGCAGGCATTCTCGTACTGAGAGCCTGTGCCTCCCGGGCTCGGGGCGGCGGTCATCGTGAACGAATGCGGGAAGCGGTACTCGATTTCCTCGGACATCACGGTGAAGTCCCCCTCGCCCGTGCTGCGGAAGCGGTAGGCAACGCCGTCGTCATAGGCGCGGAACTCTATCTCAAAGCCCTCGGCAAACGTGTGCACGGCAGCGTTGTAGCGGTCATCCACCTCGCTGCGGATGTAGAACGGCGAGCGAATCTTCTCCGAGACATGACTGAGTCTGGTGTCGGTCAGCTTGGAGCCGCGCCCCCAGACCCGTCCGTCTGAGAGGGTCATCGAAAGCGGAAGTTCCGTGGTGAGAGCCTGCCCGTTACGAAAGATGCGGTAGGCCACGGCATTGCCGACTGTGATTTCCACCTGAATCTGTCCATCCGGGGATTCGAGCGTCAGTTCCGGCTGCGGAGAGGGCTCGCGCTGCCCCGGTCCATCCGTGCGGCCGATTTCCGGCTGTTTGCAGGAAAGGGTCAGACAGAAGAGCAGGGACGCGAATAGAATCGTCAAGTTCATACTTCTCATATCCTCCGCATTACCAGTCGATTGCCTGATCCTCGTCAGGAATCTGGGTGTTAATCTTGCGCTCGGTCATCATCGAACCCTTCGCGTGATAGGTCAGGACCTTGTCCGAATAGGTCGTGAAGTCGTCATAGTAGTAGTTCAGACGGAGAGTGACGTAGCGGTGCACGAGATAGGGCTGGAGCGCGTCCTTGCGCTCGGTTATCTCGTAGGTCTGCTTGCCGTTTGCCCTGAGGTTCAGGGACGGGTCGGCCGCCGAGAGGAACACGTTGCCCATTCCGTCCTCGTCGTAGTCCTCCTCGAAGCGCACGATGATCTTGTAGCGGTTGCGGAGCGAAGTCGTCAGTTCCTCGTCGGTGAGCCCGGCATAGAAGAATACGGACTCGTCATCGACGACGTAGAGCGTCCTGTCGGTCACGCAGATGGCGTTGGTCGTCTCGTTGCCCATATAGACGTTCATCGTCGTGGCGTTATACTTCCCGGAGTACTTGTTGAACGGAATCACGCGGAGAATGGCCTTCGCGTAGTCCTTGCGCGGATGAGCCGTGTAGGACGCGTTCTCGTCATCGACCATCAGGGGAAGAACCCATTTCTCCGTGAGGTCTATGTCCTTGAGGGAGAAGTTCACGTCGAGCGTCCCCTGATACTCCCCTGC
Organism: bacterium; assembly: GCA_963596955.1. GTDB lineage: Bacteria > Bacteroidota > Bacteroidia > Bacteroidales > UBA932 > Cryptobacteroides. The sequence goes on from CAVBPI010000010.1 coordinate 20,398, forward strand.
CGGAATGTGCACCACGGCATCGCCGAGGCTGTAGAAACTTTCCGGAAGCTCCTTGTAGTAGAGGTCGGTGCGCTGCTTGAAATGGTCGTCGTTGATGAGCGCGAGGGTGTCCTTATCGACCTTGATGCGGATGTCCATGTCGCTGTCGGGTTCGGTGGAGCCGCTGACGATTACAGGCACCTTGTAGGTCACGTTGCCGTCTTCCTTGTAGGAGACATAGATGCTGCTCGTGCCGGCGGTGTAGTCGAGCGGGGTGGCGAACGATATGTAGTGCTCGTACTGCTCCTCGACCCACTCCTTGTTGCAGGAAACGAGAGCCGCGCCGAGAGCGAGCAGAGCCGTACTTATTTTCAGAATATTCTTCATCATATTACAAATTAGTCATTTACATTCCATCCCGGATTCTGGGTCAGCCTGCGGTTGCGCTTGAGCTCATCCTTCGCGAAAGGCCAGAAATAGGACTTCTCCACGAATACCGCCGGAACGGAAGGAATCTCCACCGGCGTGTGGAAGAGAATCCGTGCCTCCGAAGAATTGGAACCCGCCTGCGCGATGTTCATGTTGCAGCCGTAAATCGGGTCGATGGTCTCCTTCTCAGCATCCTTCCAGCGGCGAAGGTCATAGTAGCGCTGGCACTCGCCGAGAAGTTCAATCTGACGCTCCCTCTTGAGCTTCGCGCGGAAGAGGGCCTTGTCTCCATAGACCTCGTCCGCGAAATCAGGCAGACCGGCACGGATTCTCACGGGGTGGATTCCGCGCTCAAGCTCGGTGATGCTGCGGCTTATGGTGTAGGTCTGCCTGCCGTCCCATGAAGGAACGCTGTAGGAGCCGTCAAGTTCGTTGAGGGCCTCGGCGTAGCAGAGGAGTATGTCGGCATACCTTATCGCAGGCTCGGCCTTGTCCAGAATCTTGGAGTCCGAGGTCAGGTTCGAGTCCTGCGGGTGGACATATTTCTTGAAACCGATTCCCGTCAGCGGCCATGAGGATGTTCCGGCCTTCTTGCCGTTCACGTTGTCGCGGTAGTACCAGCACTGCTTGGAAGTAAGCGGCTGAGGAGTCGTATAGACCTCGCTGTTGCGGTACCACACGGAGCCGTTGTAGGCGACGCTCGCATAGAATCGCGGCTCACGATTGGCGTACTGCTTGGAAATATTTTTCCTGATGTCGGCGTTCGTCCCGAGCTGCGGGGAGTAGCTGAGGTTCGAGGCCTCGGAGTCGCTGAGCATTCCCGGCCTTGCAGAGTCGTCGCCCCTGCCGAGTTCGCTGTCCTTGCCCGGAAGGTCCCTGCCGTCATACATATAGTAGGCGTCGCACTGCTTCTGGGTAATTGAGATGCAGTTCGAGCCGCCGGCGGCGACAGGAAGCATCTCGTGAATGAAATATGCGAGGTCGTATGCCTCCTGCTCCTGTTCCTCCGCGTTCCATCCGTTTGCCCCGTTCTTTCCCCGGGAGAAGATAATCTCCGGATTGTCGTTGAGCTTCACGGCTCCGTTGAAGAGCGAGCGGTAGGACTCGAACGGGTCGATGTCCGCATATCCGTCCGGCCAGTTCTGGCTGTAGAATTCGCCGTCGTTGAAAGGCTCCACCGTCTTAGGCTCATAGTCCGAATTGGCCGAGTTCCTGCGCTTTGCGGTGTAGAGGTCATACTGTCCGAGCTCAATCACGTCACGCGCCGCGGCGGCCGCCTTCGCCCACTTGCTCTCGTCATATTCCTGCGAAAGCAGCCGGTTTCCACTGTCGTCGAGCAGTCTCTGCGCGTATGCGTCGTCGTTGCCGTTGGCGAGAGGGCTTGCCTCATAGAGAAGCACCTTCGCACGATAGCCGAGAGCGGCGCCGCGCGTCGGACGGGCAACATTCGTCGCGTCCCTTTTCAGAGGCAGGTCGGCGGCGGCGAGAGCAAGCTCCGAAGCGATGTATTCCGCGCACTCCTCGTAGCTGCGGCGGGGAATCGAGAGGTCGTCGTAGCTCGCGGAGTAGTCGGCGCCCTCGTCCGGAAGGAGAGGAATCGGGCCGTACTTGCGGAGCAGCGCCCAATAGTAGTAGGCACGCGCGAAGCGGGCCTGGGCCTTGTAGTCGGCGCGCTCGGACTCGGACACTGCCGTGTTGCCGTCGATGTGCGCGATGAACACGCTGGCCTTGTTTATGCCCTGCCAGCACCTGGTCCATGTCTTCTGACGCCAGCTCTCGTCGTAGGAGACCGTCTTGAACTTCGTGTAGTCGCTGCCGTTGAAGCAGAGGTCGTCCGCAAAGTTCTCTACGGTTCCGAACTGGTTGGACACGTCAACGACATAGTTCATGTACGAGAACGTGTTGGTCAGCCAGTTCTCGGTGTAGTCCTTGTTCGAGAAGACCTTCGC
>CAVBPI010000011.1:0-10745 GCA_963596955.1 bacterium
CGGCACGGTCGTTCCGGGCGGTGATGCCTCAAAAGTGGCTTTGGCTCCGTATTTCGTGAAGCCGGCTGCGGTCGGGACGAAGGACGGCTCTTCTTGGGAAAATGCCTTCGGAATGGAGGAGTTCCTTGAGTTCGTGAAACAGAATACCGACAACTCCGAGGCTAATGCGGAGAATGTCGAGGACAGGGACTTCTACTTCGCCGGCGGGACTTATGCGTTCACTCCGATTAAGATAGAGTTCTCCGGACACGCCTCAAGGGTTGAGTTCCGCGTTCATGGAGGCTGTGACCCGTCAAGTGCCGGAACGGATGTAAGCAGGCGTGACATCTCCGCATACGAGACTGTCTTCGACGGCAACGGCGCCAATCGTTTCTTCACGCTCGGCAATCAGACTGAACCTCTTTTCGACGGCATCACTTTCGCGAACGGACTTGCAGACGGAGATGGCTGCATCATGGCTGCGGCCGGTGGTTCAGGAGACGCACGCGCAACTTTCAGAAACTGCACATTCAAGGGCTGTGTCTCAAACACTTCGTCGATTCCGCTGATTGTTGTAAAGAAAGGCTTCCTCAAGTTCGACAACACTGTCTTTGACGGATGCAGTCAGACAAGCGGCTCAAGGGGACTTATCCGTTGCTGGCAGAACTGTCAGGCGCGAGTCTATATGAATGCCTGTCGTTTCATAAACAACAGCTTCTCGAAGAACACCGGCTTCGGAATGCTGTGCCACCTCAATTCCCCGACGGGGCTTATATGTCTCCATAATGTGACCTTTGCCGGCAATGACACGGAGTCGCTGACCTACGGCGTCATTAACGGAACCGGTGGAATGCTTGTGTCCTCATCCACACTCTCGGCAAGGAATGTCGGCTCGATTGTCCGCTGCGAGTCGGATCCGGCTTCGGGCTCGCTGCTCGTGAACAATCTTCTCATTCAGGAACAGGACAAGAAGGTCATAGAGATGTCGGCTGGCGGCAGCAAGGCCTTGAAATCATCGGGAGGCAACATTCTTGTCGGCAATATAGACGGCAACGGGCATTACACGGCATCATCTTCGGATGACAGTTTCGCGACGACGGCAAAGGCGTTTGCGCTCGCGTTTGACTGGAATGCGGACTCCGCGACATATCTCTGGAACGGAATGACCTCATTCACGAAGATGACCTCGGCGCAGATTCGTGCTGCAATCAGCGGTTTCTCCAACACAAAGACCGGAAATGTCATGGCGGGAGACGAAGTCGTCTATGACGGAGCCCGTGCTGGCGAGGACTTCCTCGGCTGGCTCGACTCCCTCGGCGCCTTCGGCAAGGACGGTTACGGCAACTCCCGCGACGCCTCGGCATGGTGGCCGGGAGCTTATCAGGGAACTTCTCCCAAGTGTGTCATGATGGGGGATTCCATCACTGAAAGATGGTTCCGTAGTCGCCCCGAGTTTTTCCGCAGCAACGGTTTCATCTGTGCCGGCATCGGCGGTCAGACGACATCGCAGATGCTGGACCGCTTCGAGGGAAATGTGATTGCCAACTCCCCTCAGGTGGTAAGCATCCTTGGCGGAATCAACGACATAGCACAGAATCAGGGATACATATCCGTTGATGACATCTGCAAGAACATTACGACAATGGCGGAAATGGCCCGCGCCAAGAACATCAAGGTCATTCTCTGCTCGGTGCTCCCGTCGGACAAGATTTATTGGAACGACTCCATTGAACCGGCCCCTCTCGTGAAGCAGCTTAACGAAAAGATTAAGGCATACGCCGAAGCCAATTCCATCCCGTACCTCGACTACTGGACGCGCTTTGCCACGGAAACCGGAGGCCTCCCGGACGATCTGACGACCGACGGAGTTCATGTCACACCCGCCTGCTATGAGCAGATGGAACAGATGTTCCTCGACTGTCTGAATCAGATGAAATAGAAAAGGTTATCAAGGTCGCAATTTGCGGCCTTGATAAAGGAACTTCGCCAAATGGCACTCGTGAATGCTATTTTTGGCAAAGTATCACTATGAAACTTCGCCAAACGGAGGCAAAGTCGGCTCCATTTGGCGAAGTTTGACTTTTGATAAGGCTCGGGGCTTATTTGTTATAGCCCTTTGCGGAGAGGAACTCCCAGATTCGGTCGAGGTGGGTGTAGCTGCCTGTGCCCGGAGAGCAGACGCGCTGAAAACAGTGTCCGCGCAGGGCGAGGGTGTGAAGCTCGGACTGGATGCCCATAGCTCTCATCTTCTCCCAGCATTTCACTGAGTTCATCGAAGCCCAGCCGTCGGCGTCGCCGTGGACGAACAGCATCGGAGCCGTCTTGAGGTCGAAGCTGAACTCAGGAACGAGGACCGCGTCGTCTTCATTTCCGCCTCCGGTGTTGTGGTTATCAATCCCGTCGGTGAGGGCGTATGCCGGATAGATTCCGATTCCCCACTGGACGCTGCAGGAGAGCTTGTCGATGTCGTCCTTAGGAAGGTAGGAGTTGTGGAGGGACGAGGTCACGCCCATAAGCGTCAGGTGTCCGCCGGCCGAGCTTCCCATGATACCGATTCTGTCCGGATCGAGACCCCTCGAAGCCGCCTCGCTGCGAACAATCCTTATCGTGCGCTGGAGGTCTTCCCATGCCGTCGTGTGCTTCGACAGGCCTTCCGGACGCGGAGTGCGGTATCTCAGCGTCACGACTGTCATTCCCTTGCTGTTGAGGTAGCGGCGTGCCGGAGCGACCTCAAAACTGTCCGGTCCGTTGTTCATATACGAGCCTCCGGAATATATGATTTGAATCGCCGTCGTCGTGAGCTTCGCCGGGATGTGCCATTCTATGTAAGGTGTGCACTGCTTGTCCTGAGCGTCCGGCATCATTCCTTCCGGCCAGACGTCTTCCCTTATGACCTCGGCCCTGTCAGCGTCGGAAGAATAGACCTCCATAATCGGAACTTCAGCGGGCACCGGTCCCATGAATCCCATCTGCCTCATGAACTCCACCGCACGGTCGAATCCGAACGCGCCGTGTCCCTTGTCCGGGTAGAGATGAAGCTCGGCCGGTATGCCCATGCGGCGCAACTGTCTATAGACCAAAGTCGAGGCTGTAGGGGAGTATGGGTCAAGTCCGCCGTGGTGCAGGCTCATCGGGCAGGTCTTCTCGTCGAACTTAAAGACCGAGCTGAGCTTCACGTCAGTTCCGTAGCCTTCCCTTGTGGCTTTTGTGCCGTTCTCTCCGTCCGTCGTGACATATGCCGGGGCATTGACAATCGCCCAGTTTATGTGGCAAGGAATGCTGTCGATGGCATCCACCGGCTCGTAGGCCTTTGTCTGTGACGACGTTCCGAGAAGAAGCGCGAGGTGTGAGCCGGCCGACATGGAGATTGTTCCTATTTTCTCCGGGTCAAAGCCGCGCTTTTCCGCATCCCTGCGCACCAGACGCACTGCCCTCTGTCCGTCTTCCCATGCCGTCTGATATATTGGAATGCCCTCCGGCCGTGGGGTGCGATAGACAAAGTTCACGCACTGGAATCCGAGCGCGGTCAGCTTTTCCGCCCATTCGGCCACGAGCTTCACGTCGCAGCAGCTGTTGTATCCCCCTCCGGAAATGAGAATCATGCAGGCTCCGTTGCGAACTTCCGCCTTCGGAGCGTCATACCATTCGATGTAGGCCGTGCGGTGCCTGTCCGCCTTGAATCCCTTCTGCGCCGCCTCGTCCGTCATCGCGGCAATCTGATGTTCCTGTCTGTCTGGCATCTTCCCCTTAGGCCACACCGCGACTCTTTCTCCTGCAAAGGCAACCGAAGAAAAGAGCATAAAAGCGGCGGCAAGAGCCGATACAATGCAATTGTGTTTCATAAAAAAGTGGTTTTTAATATGTTTTTATTCTTTTTTGAGTCAGTTCTTCATAATTCTGTGCAATTATACAAAAATGTAGAGTTATGTCCAATTTTTATGGTTAATTATACATTTTTGCATAATTCGTCGCCGATGACCCTTCGGCAATAAAATAAAAAAGCACTATCTTTGAAGCCGGAGCGAAATTCGCCCTTCGCCCGTTGGCTGATATACAACTGATAATTTATACACATAATATTATGAAGAGAACACTGATTGCCATTGCTTCGCTGCTGCTGTGCGCGGCGGCGTATGCACAGAATCCCAAGGCAGCGGACGAGGCTGTCGTAATTCGAGGAAATGCCCGCTTTACCGTGCTGACAGACAGACTGATACGAATGGAATGGGCTGAGGACGGACAGTTCGAGGACAGGGCGTCGCTCGCCATAATAAACAGAAATCTCGAAGTCCCGGCATTCAAGGTCAGCGGCTCGGGCGACAAGACGGTCATACGCACGTCGGCGGTGGCGCTCACATATTCGGGGAACGGCAAGTTCACGGCGGACAACCTCAGCGTTTCCTTCCGCATGAACGGCAAGCCTGTGACATGGAGACCGGGAATGGAGCCTGCCGGTAACCTAAAAGGAACAGTCCGCACGCTTGACAGAATTGACGGGCGTATAGACCGCAACAATCTCAGTCTTTTCAGCAGAAAGACAGGTTCTGCGAAGGCTCTTCCTCTTGAAGACGGGCTCCTGTCTCGCGACGGATGGGCGATAGTTGATGAAAGCGACAGACAAGTGCTCGAAAAGAACGGCTCCGACTGGGGAGAGTGGGTGGCGGCGCGTTCGGAAGGGGAGCGTCAGGACCTCTACATTTTCGCCTACGGACACGACTACAAGGGGGCTCTTGCCGATTTCACCAAGGTCGCCGGCAAGATACCGATGCCGCCTAAATATACCTTCGGCTATTGGTGGAGCCGCTATTGGATTTACACCGACGACGAGCTGCTTGCCATTGCGACCGAACTTCGTGAACATGAGGTTCCTGCCGATGTGTTCATCATTGATATGGACTGGCATCTCACATGGAAGCAGATGGCCGAACGGAAGGGAAAGGATGAATTCGGGCAAAGTCGCGGATGGACCGGATATTCATGGAATCACGACCTCATCGAGGATCCCGTGGGGCTTCTCCACGACATTCATGCGCTTGACTTCAAGACCTCGCTCAATCTCCATCCCGCTTCCGGCATCCGTCCTTACGAGGACTGCTATGAGGCTTTTGTGAAGGACTATCTTTCCCGTACCGACGACTATGACGGTCCGAAGGGATATGTCTATGGCAAGGAACCTTATGTCTTTGCTGGAAACACGGAAAGCTTCGCGAAGGAGGGGCACCTCGCCCCGGTGCCTTATCGTATGGATCAGCGGGAATGGGCTGATGCCTACTTCAATTCGGTAATTCACCCTCTTGAAAAACAAGGAGTTGACTTCTGGTGGCTGGATTGGCAGCAGTGGACCGACAGCAAATATATGAAAGGTCTGAACAACACCTTCTGGATTAACTGGGCGTTCTTCAATGACAAGGTCCGTCAGAGCGCGACGCTCGGGAAGGATGCCGACCGCCCGTTCATCTATCACCGCTGGGGAGGTCTCGGCAGCCACCGCTACCAGCTCGGCTTCAGCGGCGACACCTACGACGAGTGGAGTGCTCTCGAAATGCTTCCGGCATTCACGGCCACGGCTTCCAACGTCGGCTACGGCTACTGGGGGCACGACATCGGCGGCCACACTCAGAAAAAGGGTCATCCTACCGATCCGGAGCTCTACACCCGCTGGCTCCAGTACGGCGTGTTCACCCCGATTTTCAAGACCCACTCGACCGAGAGCAAGTTCCTTGAAAGAAAGATTTGGGAATATCCTTCTCACTATGAATACATGAAGGCGGCAATTGAGCTCCGCTACGCCCTCACGCCGTATGTCTATACGCTCTCCCGCGAGGCATACGACACGGGAGTCAGCATCTGCCGTCCGCTCTACTACGACTATCCCGAGACTCCGCAGGCATACGAATGGGACCAGGAGTATATGTTCGGTGAAAATATCCTCGCCACGGTCCTCTGCCAGCCTCTCGACCCTGCCACCGGCAAGACCGAACGCAAGATGTGGTTCCCTAAGGGCAGCGACTGGTACGACATGGCGCATCACTGCACCCACCATGGAGGCTCGACTAAGACGCTCTATTACGCGATTGACGAGAATCCGTGGTATGTGAAGGCCGGCTCGGTTATCCCGCTTGCCGGAGAGGGCATCCAGAACCTCCAGGCTCCCGACAACCGTCTGCGTCTGCTCGTCGTTCCCGGCGCCGGAAACAGCAGTTTCAGCCTCTATGAGGACGACGGCGTGAGCCAGGCATACGACACCGACTACGCGACGACGCTCATCGAGAAGTCGCTCAGAGGCAAGAAGATGCAGCTGACGGTGAATCCTCGCAAGGGCAGCTACAAGAATGCCCCGGAAACCCGCCGGATTGATGTCGTGCTCGAAGGCATGGTCGTGAATCCGTCGTCTGTCAGGGTCAACGGCAAACCTGTGGAAGCGGTCACGAAGGGCACGGCTACCATAATCGTCATTCCGGAGTGCAGTGTAGCCGAAAAGTCGGTCGTCACCGTCGAATTGAAATAAATTCCTTAATTTTGTCGCATTCAAAATTACATGACAAAAATTTAGGAATATATGAAAGTGCTGATACTGTCCTGCTCCACCGGAGAGGGACACAACTCCGCGGCGAAAGCCTATCTCGAATATCTTCAGTCACAGGGAATTGAGGCTGAAGTTCAGGACACCATGGGACTCGTGAGCCCCGAGGCGAAGGAGCGTTCTTCGGAAATATACCTCTTCTCCACGCGCACCAAGCTCTTTGCGATGGCCTATCGCGCGGGCACGGTGGTCAGCGACGCGCTCGAAACCTCCAAGTCCCCGGTCTATTACGCCAACAAACTCTACTGCGACCGGCTGCACGACTACATCGAGGAAAACAAGTTCGACGTTGTCGTCTGCGTCCACATCTTCCCTGCGGAGGCCATAACCGCCCTCAAGCGCAAGGGCAAGCTCACGGCCAAGTCGGTCTTCATCATGACCGACTACACCTGCATCCCGTTCATGAAGGACACCGAACTGGACCACTACATCGTTCCTCACGAGCACCTTATCGAGGAATGCGTAAAGAAGGGCCTTCCGCGTGAGAAGCTGCATCCGTTCGGCATTCCGGTGAGGGCCGTATTCCATCAGCCCGCCGCGGACAGGCGAGAGGCGAGGGGACAGTGCATACTTGACTACGGCTACATGGACGCAGACAAGAAATGGTTCCTCATAATGTCCGGCAGCATGGGCTTCGGGCACATTCAGGACACGGTCAAGGAAATCCTCCGCAAGTGCGGCGACTCCGTTGAGGTGATTCTCGTCTGCGGCAACAACACCGAGCTGCGCGAGCGTCTTCAGAAGAATTTCCGCCACAGCGACAATGTGGTCGCGCTCGGCTTCACGGACAAGATTCCGAACCTTATGGACGCCTGCGACGTGCTCTTCACCAAGCCGGGCGGGCTTTCCAGCACCGAGGCCGCCGCGAAGCACATCCCGATTATCCACACCGCGCCGATTCCCGGATGCGAGACGATGAACGCCCTGTTCTTCCACTACCACGGCCTGTCCTACGCCACCACCGACATCCGCGAGCAGGTCCGTCAGGCTCTCCTCCTCTGCACCGACCCCGCCCGCCGCGCCCGCATGATTGCCGCCCAGGCCGCCAACATCAGCCCCGACACCTGCCGCAACATCACGGAGCTCCTGAAGTAGGAATCTTGGCAGTACTTTCTTGCACAAAGATCTCTCACTCCGTTCGAGATGACAGCCCTCATCCCGAACGGAGTTCAACATCATTCTCTACGTCATTTCAATCGAAATCTTCTCCAGTCATATTGAATTGAGTGTTCACCTATCATGTTGAACGAATTGTTCTCTTGTCATTTCGAGCGGAACGAAGTGGAGCCGAGAAATCTGAACCACCTAAAACGAATCTGAGAAATCCATATATTAAAAATTTATTATCTTTGTAGCGGATTTAATGCACATATAGGGGATAATTGTCTCCTTAAATAATTGATAATGAGCGTTTGACCGACGAGAAAACTTCGCTTGGTCAAACGTGCGCATAAATTTGAGACTATGAAACGTCTTGGATACATAATTGCGGCGGGACTGCTCTGCACATTTTCCTCATGTCAGAAGGGCTCTGTGGAAAATGCCGGCAATGTCGGCCCGCACACTGTCGGATTCTGTACGGGAGAGGCGGCGACGCGCACCGTGATGAATCCCGACGGCCTTTCCGCCTCATGGGAAAACGGCGACCGCATTGCCGTCTGGGCAAGGAACTCGGCAGGGGAATATACTCTGAACAACACCCCGTTCTCGGTCTATGGCGCGGACGGAGCAAGGGCCTTCTTCACCGCGACGATTGAAGCCCCGATGGCGGAGGACCGCTACACCTACTTCGCCGCCTATCCTGTTCCTGAATCCGTCAGCGGCACGAAGGCCACGTTCACGATTCCGTCGGTTCAGGACGGCCGTGTCGGAGGCGGTGCGGACATCATGATTGCAGAGCCCGTCATTCACGGACCGCTTGAAGGGGTCAAGGAACTCTCCGACTACACCCGTCTCGGCCTGAAGATGGATCACCTTCTCCACCAGTTCCGCTTTTATATTCCAGAAGGGGAGGACAGGCTCGGCGGCGAGGGCATAGAAAAGATAGTCCTTGACTTTCCCAAATCCGTCGTCGGCAGAATAACGGCTGACTTTACAGACCCGTCCATATCCCCCGAACTCGCGGATGGCGTGTCTTCGCTGACACTGCAACTTTCCGAACCTCTCGGTGTTTCATCGTCGTCGGAGAGGAAATATGCGATGGCTTCGATTTTTCCGACATCGTTCGACGCATCAGATTCCTTTAATATAAAGGTATATTCCACGACAAAAATCGGAACGACGGAACCCATCAGTCTTGGCGGACGAACATTTGCCGCAGGGCATTCCACTCCGGTGCGGCTTCTTCTTTCGGATGTCCGGGATTATGCGAGAGTCCGTTTCTCCGTTTCCGGCAACAACTTGGGCGAGAACGCCGATGCCGTGCGTCTGACGGCTCCTGACGGTTGCGTATGGGCTGACGGCTCGACGGTATATGAATATCGCCCGGGGCATGAAATCACGACGGGCGAGACTTTCGAGATTGTGTTCGAGGATATAGATGCCTACCGGGCATTTTCCGGCAAGGATATAACCGTGACCTTTGACACTGAGCACGTCGATGCTTCACAGACCGTGCGGATGCCGGACATGAGTTCGTCTTTCGTCACGGATATTTCAGCATCAATGCCATATCTTCTCTATGAGGATTTCAGCGGAGTCGGCAAAATGGAGTCAGATGATAATTACGCCACTCTTGTTACCGGCTCAAAGTCTGCGGTCTCATTCCTTAACGGATGGACCGGAGCCAGAATCGGTGCGGGTGCGGGGCAGTGCATCAGAATCGCCTGCCGTCGGGAGACTTCGGCAAATTATCCTGCGCGAGTCGATTCCGCCCCGATACTTAGTCTCAAAAAATCGGCGGACATAAGGGTGTCATACGATTATGGGGCTGATAATCAATATAGTTCATTCACAATCTTGGGGATGACGTTTGACGGAAATTATGGACAGGACATCCACCTCGGTTACACTACTTCGACAGATGGCTTTGAAAGCGGTTCTTCGACCGGTGTATTTAACGACGGCAATGACTTCTACATAAAGGAATACACCGGCTCATATTCAAGTACGCCTAATCATGACGAAAGGATAATTCATTCAGTGCCGACAGGCATTGTCAGAATCGCATGGAGGTCAACCCCTGAGTCGAATGCAAGTACTACCAACACAACATGCTGGTTCTACATTGATAATGTAAAGGTGCAGATAGCCAAATAGATAGAAATAACGCACATATAGCCAAATAGATAGAAATAACGCACATATAGGATAAACAAAAACAATGGTTATGAAATCTCACATGATTTTGGGCTGGGTCGCGGTTGCGGTTGCGGCGGCATCCTGCTCCACAAAAATTTCAGGAGACGGGAACACGGCTTCGGGCTTCGTGAAGTTCGCGGTCTCCGGAACCGACGAGATTGCGCTTGTGACAAAGGGCAATCTTTCGGACTACACAACCCTTCCGTCGTCATCTGATTTTCAGATTGTCGTGAAGAACTCCGACGGCGCTCCGATGTATGAGGGCACGGTTTCAGGCTGGGATGCTTCCACGCCTCTGACTGCCGGAAACTACAGCGTCACAGCGACTTACGGCACGGAGGGGGAAGAAGGCTTCGGCAAGCCTTACTTCACAGGCAATACTAACTTCGCCGTGAACGGCGGTCAGACCACCTCCGTCTCCGTTCCGGCAAAACTCGGCAACTCGCTCGTGAGGATTGAGTGCAGCGAGAGCTTCAAGAACTACTTCCCTGCCTACACCTTCACAGTCAAGACCGGCAGCGGCACCGAAATCGCTTTCCCTAAGGGCGAGACCCGCGCCGCTTTCGTCGAGGCCTACAAGTTCACGCTCTCCGGCTCGTTTACAAGTCAGGGCGGAACGGAGAAGAACTTTTCCAAGGACTACAATACTATTGAGGCGAACACTTGTTACACGGTGAAATTCGATGCGTCCAACATCGGCGGACTCAAGGTAACGGTCACTTTCGACGACACGGTTGAAACCGTCGATTGCGGAGATTGGGAACTTAATGACTAACAGGAGGAAATGACAATGAAAAAGATATTTATGATTACAGCGGCAGTGACGGCGGCCTTTTCGCTCGCTTCCTGCAAGAAGGTTATGGTCTCGTCAAAGGACATGACC
>CAVBPI010000011.1:10755-13917 GCA_963596955.1 bacterium
GTTCTCCATCTCGTATGACGACGCCGTCGATACAAAGGCCGATGTGGCCGCGAGCGGAAACTACACGATTTCCATCTATGATGCCGAAACCGGAGACCTCGCCGTCTCAACGACCTATTCCGCCGTGAAGCAGAAGGACAACAAGCTCTCCCTTCCTGCCGGCAACTACCGCCTTGAGGCAAGTTCCTCCGAGTCAGCCATTCCGGTAGCCGCATTCGAGCAGCCTGTCTATGGCGCGACCCGTGAATTCTCCATAACGGCCGGACAGACCACCTCAATAGGACGTCTCACCTGCCGTCTGCTTCAGTGCAGGGTCACAGTATCCTATAGCGACGACTTCCTTGCCATGGTCAGCGGCAACGGTTCCGCCTCTGTTGAGGTAACGGCCGGCTATCCGCTGGAATACGCGCTCAACTACACCAACGGCTCCGCCACTTATGACCAGAGCTCGGGCTACTTCTCTGTGAACGAGGCGGCCGGTTCGACCATGGTCGTCACCTTCAAGGGAAACATCGACGGCAAGAGCCAGAAGATGACCAAGACTTTCACCGACGTGAAGGCAAGGCAGTGGAGGCAGGTCAAGTTCATCAAGAAGGTCAACGAAGAGGGCAACGCCGCATTCGACATCGTCATAAATCCTCTCGTGGATGACGAGGAACTTGCCAACGACATCAGCGACGCGAAGGAAAACATCATCGGCGACGACCCGTCCGCTCCTAAGGGCGACGGCGGCATCACCCTCGCGTTCGACTACGAGGCCGGCTGCGACTCCGAGTTCACCGACCTCCAGAACATAGTCGTTCCGAAAAAGGACGAGAGGACGATGCACCTCAACCTCAAATCCGTCGTTCCGGGCGGCGTGAAGAAGTTCTATGTCGAGATTACATCGACTAGCGAAGCTTTCCTTGCAGCGCTTGATGCCGCGAACGCGAGGACGATAGACCTCATCAACCCGCTTCCGGATCACGACATCATCTTTCAGGTGGTACCTTTCCCTCACGGACAGGAACTTCTCAACCAGGCTGAACTTGCCTTCGACCTCAGTTCTGCGCAGGATGCCATCACCATGTATCCGGGCACGCATAACTTCAAGATGAACGTCGTCGATAACAACGGTTGCCGCAATGCGTTCGATGTAGTGATGATTGTTAATGAATAGGAGGCAGGGGATATGAAAACAGTACATTACATTATTCTGACGCTTTCCGCAGCAGCGCTTGCGCTTTCTTGCAGCAAGACGGAAATCAATTCGGCATCCTCCTCTGAAAAGGGTGAGGGCGCGGTCACTCTCGGTGTTTCAATTCCGCAGACCAAGGCGGCCATGACTTCCGACGAACTTCTGAACACCGCAAAGGTGAAGATTTATATGGGTGATTTCAGCGGTCTCGTGCGCGAATACACTTACTCCGCCGCTCCGGAGACAATATATCTTCCTGCCGATGAATACCGCGTCGATGTGATTGCCGGCGAGGCTGCAAAGGAGTCTCCGGCTGCCGCATCCTGGGAGCAGAAGAGCTACAAGGGCTCAAAGGCATTCACCGTCGCCGCAGGGACGAACACGACCGTGCAGGTAGTTGCCGGCGTGAACAATGCCGTGTCCAAGATTGCCTTTGACGCGAGCGTGGCGGAAAACTTCGAGACCGGCTATACATTCACAATCGGCCTTGACAGTGAAACGGAACTCGTCTATGATGCGACCAAGTCGGGCAGCGAGGGCTATTTCATAGTCGATGGCCTCGACGAACCTGAATTTGTCTGGACTTTCTCCGGAAATCTTGCCAAGGACGGCTCCGAGTTCACGAAATCAGGAAAGATTGAGGGCATTGAAGCCGGGAAGGCCTACTCGATGAACGTGAAATATACTGTCAAGGACGGCGAGGTGGAGTTTGAACTTATGGTTGATTACACGACTGAAATCGTTGATGACACCGTTGTTTTCGAGCCTGTATCCACTGGACTCTCCGCGTCTTCGATATATGAAATCTGGGCGGCGCACGCCACGGTTCATGCGGATGTTGACGAGGTCGAGTTCAGCGACCCGTCGGCAGTCAAGTTTGCATACCGCGCGGAAGGCGCTTCCGACTGGACGACGGCCGATGCGACGCGCAGCTCCGAGGGCGTGTATGATGCCGTTCTCAAGGGACTCACCCCGGCGACCAAGTATGAATACAAGCTCGTGATTGCCGGAGAGGATCAGGGCGAGGCCATGACATTCACCACCGAGGCCGCTCCGAACGTGCCTAACGCAAGTTTCGAGTATATCAGCCTTGTCACCGGCAAGGACTACTACAAGTGGTACGACCCGGACTGCGAGGCGGAAGACGGACGCACGATGTTCTGGGGTTCCGGCAACGGTGAGGGACCTGACGGCATAAACGGTTCCGCAAGCATGAATATCAAGATTACAGTTCCTTCTGATGACGCGAAGGACGGCGTTCGTTCTGTATGTGCCCAGTCTGGTTCTGCCGTAGGCAAACTCGCCGCAGGCAACATATTCACGGGGCAGTTCGCCGGACTTGTCGGCACAAAGGGCGGCATGGTGAACTTCGGCCGGCCGTGGACGTCACGCCCGACAGGCATTCGTGTATGGGTAAAATACGCCGGCGGTGACGTGAACATAATCACGGACCTTCCTGCTGGCGCTGACCTCAATAAAGGCGACAAGGACCGCGGCAACATCAAGATAGCCCTCGGCACCTGGAACTTCAGGACTTACGGCGGCACGAAGGATAGTCCGGTGCAGGTAAATACCACCGATGCTTCCACTTTCGTTGACTATCGCACCGACATCAGCACAATCGCCGACGGCGAACTCATACTTTTCGGCGACGGCTATCAGCAGATAAATGGCGGTGCAAAGGAAACTGCGGCGGTCGGAGAATGGCGTCAGGTGACGATTCCGTTCAACTACCATCGTCTCAATGAATACCCGACCCATATCATCATCTCCTGCGCCGCGTCCATGTATGGAGACTATTTCTCCGGCAGCGACACTTCCAAGTTCTGGATTGACGGAGTGGAACTCCTTTACGAATAGGGACATATATTCTCATATCTCTTAACGACATGACCCGAAAAAGTCTGAAATATATCCTCCTCCTCACATTTCTTTGCCTCGGAGCACAGGTTTCCGAGGCACAGAAATATGACCGCGGATATGAC
>CAVBPI010000011.1:13927-20669 GCA_963596955.1 bacterium
GTCTTCGCTCCCAAGGGGACGTTCATGGTCGGGGGAAACGCGAGGTACTCATATCATTCGATGAGCAACTACAGCTTTCTCGTCGTCGATGGAATCAATTCCAGCGGATACACGATTTCCGCGACGCCGACCTTCCTCTACATGATCAGGGACAACATAGGCGTCGGGGCGAGCCTTTCCTACGACAGGACGCTGCTCGACCTCGCCTCGGCCGACATTTCCGTCTCGGAGATAAGCATGAGCGTCAGGGACTACTACAGGCTCTCGCAGAGCTTCGGCGGCTCCCTCGCGTTCCGCCCCTACATCCCGCTCGGGAGCTCCGGACGCTTCTCCATGTTCGCGCAGGTAGGCCTCGGGGTCTCCGCCGGACGGGTCAGGAACACCGCGCAGGTAGATTCGCAGGTCAAGGGAACCTTCACGAGGCAGTACAAGATTCTTGTCGGCGTGAACCCGGGATTCACGGCGTTCATCACCAACCATCTCGCGATGGAGCTCAGCATCGGGGTGCTCGGATTTAACTATTTCTGGACCGACCAGACCCACAATCAGGTCTCCAACGGCTCCAGCAGCAACGCAAACGCAAGTTTTTCACTGAACCTCGCCTCCATAGCGGTGGGATTCGCCTACTATCTGTAATCGCGTATGAAAAGAATACTGATAATACTGGCTCTCGTTCTCGGCTCGGTTCCCGCCTCTCATGCGGCTTCCGGCAGCGCGGACCGCGTCTCCTCCAAGTCGGACACGACCTCTTCGGTGAAAAAGAGGCGTAAGCCGGCGCTGGTGCTCGGAAAGCGCATAGCACGCGACACTACAAATGTCAGCCGCCGCAGTCTCCGCACCCATCTCATTGTCCCGAGGCATGACTGGCAGATAGGGATGGCGGCCTCATACGTGAACCTTTCCGCCGACAACAGCGAGTTCCTCCTGCTTCTGAACAATTCCAACGCCTACCTCTCGCTCGCGAAGATTTCCCTCAACGGAGCCTTCGCCTACTGCGACAACCACGCCGTCGGAATCCGTCTGCAATACACCAACGGGAACTGCGCGGTCGATGCCTCCACGCTTGACCTGCTCGGCAATTTCTCCTACGACATCAAGGACATCAAGGCCAAGACCTTCTCCTACAGCGGAGCCGTGTTCAACCGCTCTTATGTCGGCCTCGACCGCAGGGGGCGCGTCGGCGTCTTTCTCGACACCGGGCTCGGCTACACCAAGTCCCGCAGCGACATAAATATGTCCGCCGGAACCTACACCGTGAACAACAAGGTCAGCCTCTCCCTGAGCCCGGGCATCGTTTATTTCCCGATGAACACGATTTCCGTCTTTGCCTTCATAAGCCTCGCGGACATCTCATACAACAATTCCAAGGGCTACAGCAACTGGAGCTTCACAGGCGAGCGCAATTTCTTCCGCGCACAGGCGAGGCTCGACCTCCTGTCCGTAAGTTTCGGGCTGTCAGTGCATCTGTAATATACTTCGCGATGAAAAAAGAAAGCATCCTCATATTCCTTCTTCCGCTTCTTGCCGCTTCATGTGTCAAGAACGACATCCCATATCCCGTCGTCGTCCCTCACATTCTGACGGTCGATGCGGAGGGGGCGAAATCCGTTGACATCGACAATGAAGACAGGACGGTGAACATCGTTCTTGAGGAAAACGTCGATTTGAAGAATGTGAAGATTAAGGGATATACCACCGACATAGACGGGGACCGCCTTTCCGTCTCGGACAAGATAGAGGGCCGTCATGACCTGACTTCCCCGTGGACCGTCACCCTCTCGACATGGCAGGACTATCAGTGGACGATTTCCGCGGAGCGTCCCGTCGAGCGCTATTTCACTGTCGAGGGTCAGGTCGGCGCGACCGTTATGGATGTGAAGAACCGCCGTGCCATAGCATACGCCAGCAAGACGGTGAACCTTTCGGATGTGAAGGTGAAGTCGCTGAAGCTCGGCCCGAAGGATGTGAGTACATATTCATTGAATATCAAGGATATAAGAAAATTCGTCGATGCGGACGGGAATGCCACCTCCGTCGAGATTGAGGTGAGCAGCTTCGGGGATTCGGAATATTGGTCTCTGTTTGTCGAGCATTCGGACATATCCGTGAACGTGAAGAGCATGAATGTGTGGACGAAGGAGGTTTATCTCACTGCGGTCGGCGTCGAGGGACAGGCCAACGGGTTCAGATACCGCGTCTCGGGGGCTTCGGGCTGGACGGATGTCAGCGGCTCTGCAATCACGACCGACGGCGGCCAGTTCACCGCGCATATAACGGAACTCCTGCCTGCCACGACTTATGAGTTCTACGCCTACACCGGCACTGACATGACCGATGTCGCCCAGTTCACGACCGACCCTGACCGTCAGCTCCCTAACAACAGCTTCGAGCATTTCAGCAAGGTCACGGATGCGGATTATTATAAGTGGTACGACCCGTCATGCGACGACCCCGAGTCCCGCGAAATCTGGTGGGCCTGCGGAAACGGCGAGGGCAAGGAGAACCCCGGCACCGGAACTCTCGGGCTTGTGCTCACTTACCCGGACGGCAACGACAAGGTTGACGACGGATGGTCAGTGAGGTGCGAATCGAAGAGCCTTGCCGGCGTGCTTGCCTGCGGAAACCTTTTCACCGGTCGCTTCTATCAGATTATCGGCACGACCGGAGGCTCTGTCAATTATGGCCGCCCGTGGACTACCCGCCCGAAGGCGCTGCGCGTATGGTACAAGTATCAGAGCGGTGTAATCAACATTGTCGGGAAGAGGCCTGTCGGTGACAACACGCAGATTGGAGATCAGGACCGCTGCGAGATAGCCATTTCGGTCGGTAACTGGGATTACCGGGTTATGAAAGGTGTCCCTGAGTCCCCTGTCTATGTGAACACCACGGATGGCATTTACTACACTTCCAAGTCCCCTGGAGTCATAGGCTTCGGCCACCTCGTCAGCGACCAGTCCTGCGACTGGACTCAGATTGAGATACCGCTCGAATACAAGTCCCTCACCGAGCGCCCGACGCACATCATAATCACCTGCGCCGCCAGCTACCTCGGCGACTACCTCACCGGCTCCTCCCAGACCAAGCTTTGGATTGACAAAATGGAATTGATATATTGACGGTATCCCCTTTCTTCGAGATTTTTTTTCAAGCCATTGGCTTGAGTGTCATCTTTTCGCTATATTTGTGGCAGAAGTCAGCAGAAGACTGATAATCATTGAGTTTTAACTTTAAACGTATGAGACAACTGATTGTGAAAATGTGCAGGGCCTTGCTTGCGGCTATGGGTTTTGCTGCCGTGACGGGCTGCCCTAAAATGTATGGCTGTCCTGAACTTCCTGCAATGTACGGCTCTCCTCATTGTGACGTGACGGTCAGGGGTGTCGTTACGGATGAGAAAGCGAGTCCTGTCGAGGGAATACAGGTGAAGGCTGTGGAAATTATGAAGAAACAGCCTGGAATGGAGCTGGACAAATACGAGCATGAATATTTCAGAACTCAGACGGACAATTCCGGAAAATTCGAACTCGGCGGCATTGTGACGGCGTTCGAAAATCCGGATGTCTATGTGATAACCGAGGATATTGACGGTGAGGAGAACGGCGGAACCTTTGCTCCTGAAACACTGAAAGTTGACCTTGTTCGGGTGAAGGAGGGCGATGGAGACTGGTATTTCGGGGCATACGAGAACGCGGCTCCCGTCGAGATAAAGCTGAAACTGGAAGAGAAATCCGAGAAATGATGGGTGGGGTAAGCCTCAGACAAAGAATAGCCCTTGAACTGCAGCGGCAGCTCACCCTCAATTGTGCGCGGGAGCACCCGATGAGGGAGATTTTCTGGGAATGTACTCTGCGCTGCTGTCTTGGGTGCCGCCATTGCGGAAGTGACTGCAAGGCGACCTCCGGCCTGAAAGATATGCCTTTCGCCGACTTTGAAAGGGTACTTCAGCGTATTGGCGAAGCGTATGGTCCCGAGGACAAGATGGTGATTCTCAGCGGCGGCGAGCCTCTGATGCGCCGCGACCTCGAAGACTGCATCCGCAGAATCCGTGAGATGGGCTTTTCATGCGGGATGGTCACGAACGGCTACCTGCTGACGCGGGAGCGCGCGGCCGGACTTCTCCGTGCTGGACTTGGCAGCGCCACTGTTTCGATTGACGGCACCGAAGCCGACCATGACTGGATGAGGGGAGTGCCGGGCAGCTTCACCCGCGCCCTGAATGCTGCCATGATTCTTTCCGGAAGCGGCATCGTCTTCGACGTCGTGACCTGTGTGAACCGCCGCAACCTTGCACATCTTGAGGAACTCAAGGAACTCCTCATAGCCTCCGGTATAAAGGCCTGGCGCCTATTCACCATCTTCCCTGCAGGACGCGCGGCCGACGACCCAGCCCTTCAGCTCACTTCTCAGGAATTCCGCGGTCTGATGGACTTCATAGTCCGCACGCGAAACGAAGGCCGTATCCGCGCGAGCTATGCCTGCGAGGGCTTCCTCGGCGAATACGAGGGCAAGGTGCGCGACAGTCTCTATATGTGTCAGGCCGGCCTCACGGTCGCGTCGGTTCTTGCCGACGGCTCAATCTCCGCCTGTGCCAGCATCCGCAGCGACTACCATCAGGGCAACATTTACGAGGACGATTTCATCGATGTCTGGGAAAACCGCTTCCGCCCCTACCGCGACCGCAGTTGGATGAAAAAGGACGCCTGCGCCGCCTGCAAATGGTTCCGCTATTGTCAGGGCAACGGCATGCACCTCCGCGACTCCCATCCTCCTCTGCAACCTCAAGAAGCTATAGACGACGCTACAAATTATTTTTATCATCGTCTGAAAAACACATTCTTCAGCCAGTATTCGTAGAGCGGGTCTTCGAATGTGAAGCATTTCCCGAAGTCGTCGAGAATGTCTTTGGCTACCAGTGCTTTGCGTGCACGAGATATTTCAGTCGTCGATTTCAGCCCGTATTTCTCAATGATTTCCTTAGAAGAGAGGGACTTTTCTCCGTTTACCATCGCGTGAAGAAGGTTCTGCTGGGTGAGCGTCAGTGTCGCGGTGAGCGCGCGGTTCAGTTCGCCCTGCTGTCTGAGTATGTCCTCGAAAGCCTCCTGCACCGTTCCCTCCTCGCAGGTGCCGCTCTGGCAATGCAGCCACGCCGTCTGCGCAAGCTGCTGAACATAATATGGATTATTATCTGCCAGCCTGACTATTTCCAGACATTGCTCAGTGCTTATGTTTTTCCCGGTCTTTGCAAATTCGCCGGCAATGAACTTCGGCCAGAACTCCGCGTCAATCTTTTCAAGAAAATAAATCGCCCCGAACTTGTAGAACGGCATCGACGCCTTGCCGAATACTTCCATCATCATGTGTCTCCGGCTTCCGAAGAGGCAATAGGCGACGTGCTGCTGGAGCTGCCACTTTGCCCTGAGGTTCGCCTGAAATGCCCTTGGATCCCGGAACTCTCCGATTTGCTGGAACTCGTCGATGCATACCACTATCTTGATGCCGCGGTCCCTTGCAATCTTTTCCGGGAGTTCAAGAATCTCGTCAGCACTCCTCTGCGGCTCCTTAATCTGGAATTGGACAGATGTCGGTGCAGCCGCATCTCCGAAACTGATTCCTGAAATAATGGCGGCCGCATATTTCCGTATTGTCATGAGGATGTTGTCCGCTGTCGTGGCGGTCTGTCTGATGACCTCTGTGGCCATCTTTTCATAAAATTCATCCTCCGTCCGGACATTGAAGATGTCGATGAACACGACTTTCAGTTCCTTGTCATCTTCCATGGCTCTGCTTGCCGCCTTGTGGACAAGCGAAGTCTTTCCCCACCTTCTCGGCGAAATCAGAATCGTGTTCGTCAGGCTCCTGAAATTCTCTGCCAGACGAGCCGTGTCCTTTTCCCTGTCAATGAAATTTTCTCCCTCAGCCACCCGGCCGAAAAAAAATGGTGCTGCCATGATGCCACCAAATTTGATACAAATATAAGAACAAAATATGATGTATCAAAATTTGTTGCATGGTTTATTCCTATGTACACGAGCACATTGCCAACGATACGCAATCGGTAAAAATATGCGATAACTCGTGGGTTTGTACCGTGAATCAATATGTTTACGGCGATGGAAAACTAAAGGTAAATTTTGTGGATTGCTTACAAGAACATGGTCAGCATAACGGGAAGAAGTGTTGTCTGTCCATCTTTCTTGAAATCCTTGGTGTATATCAGATACCTGTTGCTGATATGCTCCGAGTATTTGTTGCAGAACTCATCCAGCGACTTGTGTGTCTTGTACCCGGAAGATTTTACCTCCAAAGGCCAAAGTTTCGTGCCTCTGGAAAGAAGAAAGTCAATCTCGTAATTATGGTTTGAGGTATTGGACTGCCAGGCGTGATAGAACAACTTGTTCCCGGATGCCACAAGCATCTGCGCGACTACATTCTCATAAACATATCCTAAATCGGCAGATAGTTTGTCGCTTAAGAGTTTCTGATAAATGACATTCTCGGTTACCTCCTTGTCCCAGAATGCCAGAGTGATAAACAGGCCGGTGTCGCCAATGAACAGCTTGTATTGCTCATAATCGGTATGTGCAGGCAAGCCTACAGTCGGGTTATCCGCATGATGAGCAAAGTTCACTGTAAGACTGTCTTCCAAATCTCGGAGGAATTCCGCGATGTCATCATTTGAATATCCTCTTCCAACAATGCTTCTCTGCTGGTATCGGCAGGCATTTTTGCTCAACTGTGACGG
>CAVBPI010000011.1:20679-21084 GCA_963596955.1 bacterium
CTGTGACGGTATGGCACTGAAAAGTTTCGATATTTTTCCAGAAGGGTCAATCTTTTGAAAGTCATCAATATATAACTCAATGATTTCCCGTTTCTTTGCATCTACCTCCGAGAGATTATTCGTGTCGATAAATGTATTTACAGCCTGCGGCATACCTCCAACAAGCATATATAGACGGAAATCACGCAACAGTTTCCTCATGACCGCATCCCCAAACGGACGCTTGCTGTCAAAAGCTTCACGCAACAGTGAAACGGAAACATTATCTCCCAGCGCCCATCTGAATTCTTCGTAATCCATCGGATACATCGTTATTCGAGTTTCTTCACTTGGAATCACAATGTTCCTCGTGTTCTTCTTTATGGAAAGCAGAGAACCTGTTTCGATATAATCATACCGACGGTC
>CAVBPI010000012.1:0-3506 GCA_963596955.1 bacterium
CTCGATTTTCTTTACCGAGGAAAGCGAAATTCCCGAATCCGATGCGAGCGATGCCTGCGTGATGTTCTGCCGCAGCCTTGCCTCACGAATCCGCTCCCCAATTCGAGTCCCTATTTCCTTGTCAGAAAAAGAATAGACATCAGTCATAACGGTTGCATATTAAGCCATAGTGCGGCAAATATAGGCATAATAATTTAATTTGCAACCATTGTTGATTTGATTCTTGTTCTGAATTTACTCT
This sequence comes from bacterium, assembly GCA_963596955.1. Taxonomy (GTDB): domain Bacteria; phylum Bacteroidota; class Bacteroidia; order Bacteroidales; family UBA932; genus Cryptobacteroides. Next base: position 242 of record CAVBPI010000012.1, read on the forward strand.
TTGGGCCAGCCTTGGGCGTGGAGGGGGAGTTCGACGCCGTCGGGGGTGACTATGACGGAGCCGACTTCGGGCTTGGCGAGGTGGCCGATTATGTCGAAGGTCTGGAAGTCGTGGCGGAACTTGTCGTGTTTGCCGATTGGGATGGTGAAGAGAAGGCGGCAGTCGTCTCCTCCGTTCAGGGCGGCGGCGAGCGGATCAATGCCGAGCTCCTTGCTCAGGTCGATGGAATTGCCCATAAAAGGCACTCTCTCGGCGTAAATCTTCGCGCCGAGACCAGAGTCCCTGACGAGACATTTGACGGCGTCGGCGAGGCCTTTTGTGACGAAATAGCCGAAACTCGGGACTATTTCCGAATCTTCGAGAAGCTTCAGTATGTTCGGGGAGAGGGACGGCTTGAGATATTCGCCCACAAAGTCCTTGTACTTGTCGAGCTGCGGCTGCGCGTGGTCGTCCTTCGTCTTGTCGAACTTGCGCTTTTCGCGCTCCAGCACGCTCAGTCCGAGATAGGCTCCTCCGAGACTGCCTGAAACGCAGAGAAGGTCCATGCTCTTTGCCGGCATCCTGCGCCTGAACGTGAGCAGGGAAGTCTCTCCGCAGGCGCTCACGCTGACGCTCAGACCCACCATCGACGGCATCACCTCAAGGCTCAGCTTTTCGTAGCCGTGCTCCCTGGCGCAGGCGACAATTCCGCTCCAGAGCTCCTTTATGTGACTGAAGTCCAGTTTGGCCGGCACGCCTATGACTACGGCGAGGGTGCGCGGGGAGGACATCTCCGCATAGAGCTCGCCGGTCACCATGGTCACGCACTTGTGGCCGAGGTGCTTGAGCGGAAAATAGACGAGGTCGAAGTCCGTCCCCTCGATGAAACAGCGGCTCTTCTGGGTGGCATACGCCTGCCCCTTGGTCTCGAACCATATGCTCTCGAACGGCTTGTAGCCCGTCCCGTCAAAAAGCCTTGCAACCGCCTCCACTCTTCCGAGGCTCGCGAATCTTTCCTCTGCTGCCATATATTTATCTTTTGTACCTCTTCTTTTCCACTTCGTACTGCAATCCCATCGCCTCAAGCGCCGACACGAAGTCGTTGTTCACGCCCACGGTGAATTTACGTGACGCGAACTCGATGTTCCACTTGTGCACCGGGTCGTAGAGCTTCATCGAGAGCGGAATCGGGCCGCCGTTGTCCTTGATGAGCTGCACGAGCCTCTCGCGGAACTCCGGCGTGAGCTGCGTCGTGGTGAGCTGAATCGTGAAGCTCTTGACCTTCTCCTCCGCCACGTTGCCCAGAAGCACAATCCTGTTCACCCTGAACCCGTAAGGGACTTTCTGCTGAGCCTGCGCGGAGGCCCCCTCGGCCGGTTTCTGGTAGAACCGAGGCTTGATTTCACCGTCAATCCACACGGCAGTGTGCGGCTGCAGGTAGGCCATGAACGCCTCGTGGTCCTTGCCGAAGAGAGCCAGTTCGAAGCTGCCCTCATAGTCCTCAATCTTCGTCTTGGAGTAGGCGCGCCCGGTCTTGGAATTGAACGTGCCCGTCTCCGTGATGAGCCCGGCGACACAGACCTTTTCCCCGGCCTGACGCTCCGTGCAGTCGGCGATAAGCCCCTCAAGCTGTCCGAGGCTGCATTTCACGAAATTGTCGAGTTCAAAGCGGTACTTGTCGAGAGGGTGCGCCGAAAGGTACATTCCCACAAGTTCCTTCTCTTTCTGGAGGAATATGAATTCATCCACCTCCCGCTCAATCTCAGGAACCTCAGGTCTCGTCGGCTTCATCTCCTCGGACTCGCCGAAAAGCGAAATAGCCGCGCTCTCCGCGTCCCGCCGGAAAAGCTCGCCGTAGCGGATGAGGGCGTCGAGGAATGTGTCTCCGCTCCTGCACGGGGTGAAAAACTGCTGCTTGGATATGTGGAAGCTCTCGAAAGCCCCGGAATATATCAGGGATTCCATGGACTTGCGGTTCACGATGCCAGACATCCTCTCTATGAAGTCATATACATCGGTGAACTGACCGTTCTTCGCCCTTTCGCTGATGATGGCCTGCACTATGTTGGAGCCGAAGCCCTTGATGCCCCCGAGGCCGAAGCGGACGTGCCCCTCGACGTTCACGGAGAACGCGGAGTGCGACTCGTTGATGTCGGGATTGAGAACCTTGATGCCGCTCTTCTTGCAGTCATCCATGATTTTCTTAATCTCGTCCATCTTCGAGAGGTTGTTGCTCAGGTTCGCCGCCTGGAACTCGGCCGGGTAGTGGGCCTTGAGCCAGCCGGTCTGGTAGCTCACCCATGCGTAGCAGGTGGCGTGGGACTTGTTGAAGGCGTACTGCGCGAACTTCTCCCAGTCCTTCCAGATTTTGTCGAGGGTCTTCTCCGGGTGGCCGTTCTTCATGCCCCCGTCCATGAACTTCTCCTTCAGCGAGTTCAGGATGTCTATCTGCTTCTTACCCATCGCCTTGCGGAGCTTGTCGGCCTCGCCCTTGGTGAAGTTCGCGAGCTTCTGCGACAGAAGCATGACCTGCTCCTGATAGACCGTCACCCCGTAGGTGTCCTTGAGGAACTCCTCCATCTCCGGAAGGTCATATTCCACGGCCTCCTGCCCCTGTTTTCGGGCTACGAAGGACGGAATGTAGTCCATAGGCCCCGGACGGTAGAGGGCGTTCATGGCGATGAGGTCCTCAAACCTTGTCGGCTGGAGCAGCTGGAGCCACTTCATCATTCCCGGAGACTCGAACTGGAACACGCTCGTGGTGTCGCCGCGTCCGTAGAGCTCGTAGGTCATCTTGTCGTCGATAGGGATGGCTTCAATGTCTATGTCAACACCATATCTCTCCTTTATGAGGTCGAGGCAGGTGTGTATTATTGTCAGAGTGTTGAGCCCGAGGAAGTCCATCTTGAGCATACCGACGTCCTCGATGTAGTGCCCGTCATACTGCGACGTCCAGAATTCCTTTTTCTTTCCGTTCTCATCGACGATTTCCTTGTCCTCAGAAAGACAGATGGGGATATAGTCCATCAGGTTTCCGCGTCCGATGATGGTCGCGCAGGCGTGGACTCCCACCTGACGTATGCAGCCTTCGAGCTGGAGGGCGTAGTTCAGCACCTCCTTGGTCAGCTCCGTGCCGTTCTTCAGCTCTTCCTGAAGCTCCGGAACGAGCCGGTAGCAGTTCTTGAGGGTGATTTTCGCGTTCGCCTCCTCCTTGCCGACCTGATAGTGCTTCTCGACGAACATCTTCTGCCCGGGGTTGTCAGGGTCATCGACCTCCACCTTCTTC
>CAVBPI010000012.1:3516-19950 GCA_963596955.1 bacterium
TCAAGCTTCGGGTTGAATGGATACTCCTTATCGACCATCTCGCTCAGGCGGTCGGGAATCATCTTGGTGAGCCGGTTGGAATCCTCGATGCTCATGTGGCTGATTCTCGCGACGTCCTTGATCGCCGACTTGGCCGCCATCGTTCCGAAGGTGATGACGCGCGAGACGTGGTCGAGGCCGTAGTGGTCCTCGACATACTTGTGCGCGGCTCCCAGGTCCTCGAAATCGACGTCGATATCCGGCATGCTGATTCGGTCCGGGTTGAGGAAACGCTCGAACAGGAGCTGGTACTTTATAGGGTCGAGGTTCGTAATCCAGAGGCAGTAGGCGACCACCGAGCCGGCGGCCGAGCCACGTCCCGGGCCGACCATCGAGCCCATTGCGCGGGCGGCGGCGATGTAGTCCTGGACGATGAGGAAGTAGTCCGGGAAGCCCATGCGGCAGATGGTCTTGAGCTCGAAGTCGATGCGCTCGCTCTGCTCCTCGGTGAAGGTCTCCCCGTAGCGGATGTGCGCTCCCTTGTAGGTCAGGTGGCAGAGATAGGCTACCGAGCGGCAGAACTCCTCCCCGCGGTCGGTGCCGTCCTTGTCGCAGCGCCCCACGTCAATCACGTCCTTGTACTTCTCCAGCTGATTGTCTATGTCCGCGAGAAAGTCCTCCGGCAGGTCGAACTTGGGCAGCACGTGTCCGCGGTCAATCTTGTAGCTCTCAATCTTGTCCGCCACTTCCAGCGTGTTGGCAAGCACCTCCGGATGCTCCGGAAACAGCCCCGCCATCTCCTCCTCGCTCTTGAGGAACTCCTGCTGGGTGTAGCGCATCCTGTCCGCGTCGTCGAGATAGGCTCCCGTGTTGAGGCAGATGAGCCTGTCGTGCGCCGGACCGTCCTCCTTCTTCACGAAGTGCACGTCGTTCGTGGCCACGACCTTCACTCCCATCTCCTTCGCGAGGCGGAATATCCCCGCATTGGCTACCTGCTGCTTTTCCCAGACCTCCTGCGTCATCCCGGGAACCTCCGTCCTGTGGGACTGCACCTCAAGGTAGTAGTCGTCCCCGAACAGGTCCTTGTGCCATTGGATTGCCTTGCGGGCGGCTTCCTCGTCCCCGTCAATGAGGTCTCTCGGCACCTCCCCGGCGATGCAGGCCGACAGGCAGACGAGGTTGTCGTGCCACTTTTCCAGCACCTCATGGCTCACCCTCGGCTTGCTGTAGTACTTGCCCTCGATGTGCCCCGTGGAGACAATCTTCATGAGGTTCTTGTAGCCCTCGTAGTTCTTCGCGAGCAGGATGAGGTGGTAGTAGCCCCTGTGGTTGTTGTCCTTGAGGTGGTGGTCGTAGTGCCGCGTGACATAGACCTCGCATCCGAGAATAGGCTTTATGTTCGGGTGTTTCGCGGCATATTTCATGAACTCCTTGATTCCGTACATGTTGCCGTGGTCCGTAATCGCGAGCGCCGGCATCCCCAGTTCCTCCGCCCTGTCAAAAAGTTTCGGGATGGCTGAAAATCCGTCGAGGATGGAATACTGCGTATGGACGTGAAGATGTACGAATGACATATATGTAAATCAATGAGTTATATTCTTTTCTACAGGTATATCGCGTTGCCGCGGAACTACAAAGATACTCAAAAAAGAAGCGTCTGAAAAATTTTTCAGACGCTTCTTGAGAATTTATATTTCGCTAAAACTAAGCTTTCTTTGCCTTGCGCTTTTCAACTGCGTTCACGACATCGTACATAACCGGAGTTCCGATGAAGATTGACGCGTAAGTACCGATGATGATACCGAGGATGAGCGCAACCGCGAGACCCCTGATGACCTCACCGCCGAAGATTGCGATTGCAAGCATCGTGACGAGAGTCGTGAGGGAGGTGTTCATTGTACGTGAGAGCGTGCTGTTGAGCGCGTTGTTCACGTTGTCCCTCAGGAGTGACTTAGGATGCTCCGTCCTGTACTCACGGATTCGGTCGAAGATGACCACGTTATCGTTGATTGCATATCCGATGATGGTCAGGATAGCCGCGATGAACGTCTGATCGACGTCGAGGGTGAACGGAAGGATGCCGCTGAAGAGCGAGAAGAATCCGATCACAATGATTGCTGTGTGTGCGAGGGAAGTCACGCCTCCGAGTCCCCATGTCCAGTTCTTAAACCTTATCGCGATGTATGCGAAGATTACGAAGAGGGCGATGATGACCGCGATGATTGCGTCGCGCTTCATGTCGTTGGCGATGGTAGGACCCACCTTGTCGGAAGATATGATACCGTTAGGGTTATCTACCGTAGAGCGGAACTCGTCGAAGGTCATGTCCTTGGCGAAGAGACCCTTCAATGCGTCGTAGAGCATCTGCTCGACCTCTGCATCAACCTCGCTTGAGTCCTCGTTAATCCTGTATGCGGTAGTAATCTTCATCTGGCTGTCGCCACCGAACTGCTTGACCTCGACTGCCTCGTTGAACTCGGCGAGAGTTGCCTCACGAACTGCCTCTGCGGTGACAGGCTTGTCGAACCTCACGACATAAGTACGGCCTCCCGTGAAATCGACACCGTATGTGAAGCCCTTGATGCAGATTGAGAGGATGGAGATGAGGATGAGCGCGCCTGATATAGAGTAGGTAATCTTCCTCTTGCTGAGGAAATCGACGTGAGTGTTCTGGAGGAAGTTCCTCGTGAGCTTGTTGTCGAAGCTTACCTTCTTGCCCTTCGCGAGCCTGTCGTCGATTACGAGACGGGTGATGAAGATGGAGGTGAGGACTGAAGTGACGATACCGATGATGAGGGTCGTCGCGAAGCCCTTGACCGGCCCTGAACCGAAGATGAGGAGGACGAGACCAGTGAGAGCCGTTGTCACCTGACCGTCGATGATTGCGGAATATGCGTTCTTGTAACCGTCTGCAACTGCCTTTCCGAGACCTTTGCCCGCGCGAAGCTCCTCCTTGATTCGCTCATAGATGATGACGTTCGCATCGACCGCCATACCGAGCGTGAGGACGAGACCTGCGATACCCGGCAGGGTGAGGACGGCTCCGAACGAAACGAGGGTTCCGAAGAGCAGAAGCACGTTGCACAGGAGGGCGAAGTCAGCGATGAGACCCGCTCCCTGATAGAAGAACACCATGTAGAGGAGCACGAGGAGGAAGGCAATCACGAAGGATATGAGACCCGCGTTGATTGACTCGCTACCGAGTGAAGGTCCCACAACCTGCTCCTGGATGATGGTGGCAGGCGCAGGAAGCTTACCTGACTTGAGGACGTTTGCAAGGTCCTCTGCCTCTTCGAGGGTGAAGTTACCGGTAATCTGTGACGAACCGCCGGAAATCTCGCTCTGAACCGTAGGGTACGAATATACCATTCCGTCGAGCACGATTGCAACCTGACGGCCGATGTTGTCCTTGGTGAGGCGTGCCCAAGTCTGTGCGCCCTCGGCGTTCATCGACATTGATACCTCAGGGCGTGCGCCGCCGTCGCCGTACTGTACGCGAGCCTCCGTGACGGCGTCGCCGTCAAGCGGAGCCCTGCCGTCGCGGGATGTGTTCCTGATGGCGACGAGCTCGAAGTAGTTGCCGCCAGGAATCTGGTCGGAAGGCTTCACGGTCCACATCGGGGTGAACTCGTGAGGGAAGCACTCCTTAATCTGAGGCATCGCGAGGTACTTGTTCACGAGAGCCGTGTCGGCGTAGCTTGCGAAACCTATGCAGGCGTTGGTGTTGTAGCCTGAAGGACGGAGAACGGCGAAGAGAGGGTTCTGCTTCCTGTAGTTCTCAAGTTCTTCGTTCTCGTTTGCCGCCGCGTTAACCTCCTCTGAAAGGATGTCTTCGCCCTCAGCCTTGGCTGCGGCAACGGTCTCCGTTGAAGGAAGAATCTCCGCGAGCCTCGTGTTTGCCTCGCTGAGGAACGGCTCAATCTCGGAGAACTGGAAGGTCGTCCAGAATTCGAGGGACGCAGTTCCCTGGAGGAGCTTCCTCACACGCTCCGGCTCCTTCACGCCCGGGAGTTCGACGAGGATTCGTCCGCTGTTTCCTAGCTTCTGGATGTTAGGCTGGGTGACGCCGAAACGGTCGATACGGTTTCTCAGCACGTTGAAGGAGTTGGAGATTGCGCTCTCCGATTCCTTCTCGATGACGTCGAGAACCTGCGCGTCGCTTGACTGGCTCGTCACCTTGTCCTTGAGGTCGAAGGTTGCGAAGATGTCAGAAAGCGGACGGCCGCCGGCAGTCTCCTGCCAAGCCTTTCCGAAGAGGGTGATGAAGTTGTCCCTTGAGTTGACGCCGCGAACCTTCGCGCTGTCGATGGCCGCAAGGAACTGTGGATCCTGACTGTTGCCTGAAAGAGCCTTCACGAGGTCTTCAAGCTGCACCTGAAGCATCACGTTCATACCGCCCTTGAGGTCCAGACCGAGATTGATGTCCTTGACCTTCACATCCTTGTAAGTGTAGCCGAAATAAACCTTCTCGGCTGAGACTGAATCGAGGAACCTCCTGTTGTTGACCTTTGCGATTGAGTCAAGAACATAGGCCTTGTCCTCGTCCGATACAGAGTTGAAATCCGCCGATGCGCTGAAAGCCTCCACGGCCTTCTCCGCATACTTGTCAGCCTTGTGTTCCTGTACCCTTGTCACGACAGAGAACGAAAGCTGCCAAAGACATGCTATCGCAAGGCAGATTGCAACGAATCTGATGGCACCTTTACTTTGCATAATGTTATAGTTTTAATTAAATATTTATTGTCACTTATTTATCGTCACTTCAGTTCTCGGAATGCAATCGCGTGTCCTCCAAAAAGTATGGCACGGATTTTACTTCCGGCAAATAGGGCACAAATTTACGATTTTTTTCTTATAAACGCACTTTTTATTAAATTTGTAGTCCTTTTGTGAGGATTGAGTTGATGATTTTTGGGAAGAGGGTGATGAAATTGGGGAAGATAAAGGCTTTGGTCATTATTCTGTCGGCAGTTCCGTCCGGCATCGCGGCGGCGCAGTCCCATTCGGCGGACCGTGCCGATTCTTTGTTTACAATGGTCAAGGACACCGTCGCCGTCCCTCTGCCTGACGCTCCCATACAGATTGCCGTCCCTGTCCTTGAGACGGCCGCCTCCCTCACCGACACCGAAAAGCTCGCCCTCGCGGACTCCCTGCACTGCAGCTATCAGTTCCGCCGCGCCATCCAGCTCTGCGATGAGCTCATCTCCGAGTCTTCCGACAGCCTCGTGAAGGCCTACGCCGCCGAACTGCTCGCCAACGCGGAAAGCGGCTTCGACCTCTCCTCGTTCGTCTGCCAGCCAACCGTAATCGCCCGTCAGAAGTTCACGCTCCGGGACTTTTTCCTCTACTACCCGTTCCCCGACCGCTCATGGCACGACCTCGGCGCATGCGAAGGCCTGCGTGACAGCCTCCAGACCCTGAATGCCCCCAAGGCTCTCGGAATCCTTCCGGACATCGCATATTTTCAGGAAGATGACGATGTCATATATTTCCATTCTCCCGACACACTCGGACACATGAAGATATATTCTTCCATAAAAGACACCCTCTGGAGCCGTCCCCGTCAGGTTTTCGCACCTAAGGATTCTCTCTCCGCGACGGCGGATTCTGCGGATTTCGTCCCGGCGCTTAGGGATTCGACGGTGACTCTTCCCGTGTCCGACGAGATATTCCCGGTTCTTTCTGCCGACCGCCGCTCGCTCTATTTTTCCGCAAGACGGAAGGACAGCGCAGGCGGATATGACCTCTATGAATCCGTGTGGTCCGAGGCCGACAGCTGCTGGTCGGAGCCGGTGAATCTCGGTTTCCCGTATTCTTCGGTCGATAATGACTACCTATATATGAATACGGACGACGGACGCTACACCGTCTTTGCTTCGGACCGTGGGTGCACGAAAGACAGCGTGTGCGTGTATGTCCTTGAATATGAGTTCGCTCCGCAGCAGCAGAGGATTACTGACTCGGAAAGGCTGCGCCGGATTATGGAGCTTGCGCCGTCTGACGGGACGGATGTGGTCGATGCCGGTTCGGCCGTGGGGGGCGGAATCCCGGAAAACGCCGACACGAAGCGCTATATGGAGAAGATGGAGGACGTGCGCCGTTTCCGCGACCTGCTCGATGGCACGAACAGAAAACTGGACGAGATGAGGGAGGAGTTCGCGCTCAGCGACGATGTGGAGCGCCGTCAGGAACTCACCTCGCTGATTCTTGAGACCGAGGCGAAGATTCCGCAGATTCAGTCCTCTCTCGACACCGCCGCCGCCGAAGTCCAGAAAATCGAGATGGAATTCCTGTTCAGCGGCGTGGTCATCGACTACGGCCATCTCTCCTCGGAAGCCTCCCGCAACCTCGTCGGCGACAGTTCCCGCTATGTTTTCAAGGAACGCCAGATGGGCTCCCCGCTGCGGCTTCAGGTCAGGGCGGAATAGTAAAAATTAGTCAAATGGTGTGACATATCAGTATATCGCGCCATGATGCCGGCGGTGCGGGGCGTTTTGCCGTGGAATTTTCCTATTTTCGTGGAGTTTTTACACGATTTTTTACACGATAACACTTTTTACACGATAACACGACTTATGCTTTTTCTGAAACATTATGTTTCTTTACGGAATATTACGGCTTCAGTTTCACTGATGCTGGTTTCATCTTTCGTCACTTTTGCGCAGAGCGGGGAGGACTCGCTGGCGGAACTTCGGAAAGTGCGGGAATCCTTTGTCGAGGCTACGCTGGACTCGTGTTCACCTTCGGATGAGGTGACGGAAAATTTCCTGACCTATTCGGAACACGGGCGGGCGGCGATAGACGTGCTTCTGATGCAGCTCTACCTTGCCGTGCAGCTGCCTCAGAGCGAGGTCGATAGAGTCGTCGGACTTTTCGACTTCGACCGGCGGCAGTGGCGGGACATCGACTACACGGATATGTCGCGGGGCGGCTGGGACATGACCCTGCACATCACCAGAATATATGCCCTTGCAAAGAGCTATGCATGGCCTCAGTCGCCTTTCTACAAGTCTCCGCAGCTGAGCGAACTGCTTCACAAGGCCTCCGGATGGTGGTTCGACAACCGTCCCGTGAACCCTAACTGGTGGCACAACGACATCGGCGTGCCTAAGAAGCTGACCGCGGCGATGCTGCTCATGAGGGACGAGCTTTCCGAGGAGGAGATTCAGGGGACGCTGCGCGTGCTTGAACGCTCCCGCTTCGGACGCACGGGGCAGAACAAGGCGTGGCTTGCCGGAAACCAGATGATGAAGGCTCTGCTCATCGAGGACCCGGAACTTGCCAGGGAGGCGCGCAGGCAGATAGGCGAGGAGATATATGTGACGGATGACGAGGGCATCCAGAAGGACTGGTCATTTCACCAGCACGGTCCTCAGATGCAGTTCGGTAACTATGGGCTGGCATTCGCTGACGGAGTCTCGTTCTGGGCGCGTGTGTTTGAGGGAACGGAATATGCCTTTCCCGAGGAACAGATTGAAATCATTGAGAACTACATACTTGAAGGCCTGTGCTGGCCGATATGGAAGGGCGTGATGGATCCGAGCGCGTGCGGTCGTCAGCTCCACATCAACGGAGGCCGAGGCAAGGCCTATTCCTGTGCCGTCGCGGTGTCGAACATGGCCGCGATGAACCGTCCGCGCAGCGAGGTGTTCAGGCACATTGCGCTTCAGAATCTCCAGCCGGAACTCTATGAAAACGAGCTGGTTGGCGTACGGTACTATCCGCGTTCCGACTTCGGCGTCTATCGCGCGAAGGGCTGGTATGTTTCGGTTCGTATGCAGTCGGAGCGCACGATAGGCTACGAATTTACCAACGCCGAGAACCTGCTGGCGCAGTTTTCAGCCGACGGGGCTATGATTATGATGCAGTCGGGACGGGAATATGAGAACATCTTCCCATATTGGGACTGGAGGATGCTGCCGGGAGTCACCGCCTATGATGACGGCGCCCCGCTGCGCACCGACGACAGCCTCGAGGACAAACAGAACAACACAGTGCACGTCGGCGGACTTTCCGAGGGGGGGACAATGGTCACGACTATGGAGCTTGAACGCCACGGGCTTCATGCCTTCAAGTCAAATTTCTTCTTTGACGACATAATGGTGTCGCTTGGCTCGGACATACGTTCATCGCGCAGTGAAATCCGCCGCATAACTACGACCCTTGACCAGAACCATCTCGTCGGTGAGCCGCTTTCGGGCAAATTCCGCTCAAAGTTGCATGGTCGTACGGAATGGGCTTGGCATGACGGGCGCGGATACGTCGCGCTTGACGGCTCCCCGATGCGGGTCGAGACTCCTCTTCAGAAAGGCAGCTGGGCGAACATGGCCCCGATGTACACTCAGATTGACAGCGGGCGCGCGTTCAAATGCTGGTTCGAGCACCCTGTGGATGTGGCATCCTCATACGCCTACGCCGTGCTTCCATGCAAGGATGCCGCCGGGACAAAGGCCTTCGCTAAGGCGTATGCCTCCGGGAAGGCATTCATGAAGTCCTCCTCCGCCGGAAAATCCGGGAAGGCCGCCGGGAAACCGTCGGAAGCCGCCCTCCCGCAGATTATCCGTAACGACTACTGCTGTCAGGCCCTGTCCTACGGGGGAGGTCTCTATGTCGTCGTGCACAAGGCCGGGGCATATTCATTCATGAACGGACAGTACAGTTTCTCAAGCCCCGGAATCTATTTCTGCACCGGCGACGGGGTCGTGTCCGAGCCGCTTCCGCCGGCCGTAGGGCAGGACTGACCATCCTCGGTCTTGTGCAGCGCCACGAAGTCCTTGGGGAGTATGCCGAACTGCTTGAAGAAGCATGAGGTGAAATAGGACGGGGTGTTGAACCCGCACATATAGCATACCTCGTTGATGCGGTAGTTGTCCGAGAGCAGCAGCCCGGCCGCCTTCTTCAGCCTGAACAGCTTGATGTATTCGTTCGGCGCCATTCCCGTGAGCGACTTCATCTTGCGCTGGAGGTTGCTCCGGCTGACGAACATCCCGTCCGCGAGCTGCTGGACTGAAAAGTCGATTGAAGATATGTTCGCGCCTATGATTGAGTCCGCCTTCGACAGCCATTCTATGTCGAGAGTCCCGTACTTCGAGAAGTTGAGGCTTTCTTCCGGCGACGACGCGAATTTTTCCATGAGGGCTTTCCTATTGTTTATCATATTGTCAATCACCGCCTTGAAGTGACCGACGGAGAAAGGCTTCTCTATGTATGCGTCCGCGCCGTAGTCGAGCCCGCGTATCTTGGATTCGACGGACGATTCCGCCGAAAGGAGAATGAACGGTATGTGCGAGGTCATCGGATTCTCCCGCACCGCCTTCAGGAGCTCAAAGCCGTCCATGTTGGGCATGGCTATGTCCGAGACTATGACATCGACGTTGTGCCTTTCAAGCTTCGCGACGGCTTTCTGCCCGTCCGTGGCCTTGAGCACCTTGTAGGAGGATTTGAGCTGTTCGGCAATGAACGAGAGTATGTCCGTGTTGTCCTCTACGACCAAAATGGTGACGCTGTTCCCCTCGTCCGCTGCCTTGTCCGCCGGGGTGTCCTCCTTCTGATGCTCCTGCACCGCCTCCTCGGCCGTCTCCGCCTCGGCTTTCTTCCACGGCAGTTCGACGCGGAAGCGGCAACCGTCCGCATATTCCGTATCCACATAGACCCTTCCTCCGGACTTTTCCGTGAGCAGGCTCACGAGCGACAGTCCTATCCCGAAGCCCGGCTTGCGGTTTTTTCCCGCGCCGCCGTCGGCCTGATAGAAGGTGTCGAAAATCTTTTCCGCCTCCTCTTTAGGAATGGACGGACCGTTGTTGCTCACCGAGAGCACCAGCAGGTCGTTCCCGTCGCGCCTTTCCTCGTGCAGCTCCACCTCAATCCTGTCCTTCGCGTATTTCACGGCATTCTCCACGAGATTGCTCAGAATCTTGGACACTGCGTCCGGGTCGAACATCCCGACATATCCCTTCCCCTTGTCCCTGCTGGTGAAGCTGATTTCCGGATTCGTGCCCGAAGGCGTGCGGAACCTGCGCAGGACTTCCTCGATGACGGGGACGAGATTGACCGGAGTGACGTGCAGCAGGTAGCCCTCGTTGCTGATTTTCTTGAAGTCGAGCAGCTGGTTCGTGAGTTCGGTGAGCCTTGTGGTGTTGGCCTCTATTATGCTCAGGTTCTCCTCCGTCTCGCTGTCCCAGGCGTGGTGCCCCATCACGATTTCCAGCGGGGCCTTGATGAGCGTCACAGGGGTCTTGATTTCATGGGCTATCTGCGTGAAGAACTGAATCTTCGCGTTGTAGGACTCCTGCTCGCCGCGCATCTTCATCTCTTCAATTCTCCGGGCCTCCTCCTTGCCGCGTATCCTTATGAACGCATATATCCCGAGCGCAACCGCGGCGGCGAGCAGAACCAGATAGAGACACAGCGCAGCGGTGCTGCTGTACCACGGTTCAAGGATGTTGAGGGCTATGGAGCAGTTCCTTTCGCTCGCGTACCCGTCGGAGTTGACGGCACGCAGGAGGAAGGTGTATTTCCCCGGCTTGAGGTCGGCGAAGGAGACGGAAGGCTGGCTCGTCCTCGTCCAGTCGCGGTCCTTGTCGAAGCGGTACTCGAACACGGTCTTTTCCGGCGACACATAGCTCAGGCAGTCGAAGCTGATGCTGAAATTGCCGACCCTGCTCGGAATAGTGACCTCCTGCCCCTGAACAACCCGGCCGCCGTACCTCACCGACGCCGTCACCACCGGAGCTATGCTGTTGTCAAGAAGTTCCTGCGGATAGAATGCGTTGAACCCGTCAACCCCTCCGAACCAGAACTTGCCGTCGCCGCTGCGGAAACTCGACTTGAAGTTGAACTGGTTGCTCTGGAGCCCGTCCTCGTGCGTGTAGAGACGGTAGTCGCCGGTCTTGGGGTTGAGGCGGATGATTCCGGCGTTCGAGCTCATCCACAGCTGTCCGCGGCCGTCGTCGAGAATCCCGAAGATGACATTGCTCGGGAGCTTGCCGTCCGGGGTGCCCACAGGTGGAACGCTGAAGGTGTCGGTCCCGTAGTCGTAGCGGCATATCCCGTTGCCCTCGGAGCAGAACCACAACTGGCCGCTCGTGTCGCTGTAGATGTCGATGATTCTGTCGCTGCACAGGCTTCCGGCGTTCTCGGGGTCGTTCCTATAGAGCTTCCATGAACCCGAATAGCGGTCGTGGCTATAGACCCCGCTGCCGTGGCAGCTGAACCACATCTTGCCGGTGTAGTCCTCGAATATGTCGTAAATCATCTGCCCGTCCAGCTCATGAACGGGAGTCATCGTGTCCGTGCCGTAGTCATAGACGCTGCATCCGCGCTTCGTCCCGACATAGAGGCAGTTTCTTCCGTCCTTCTCGCTGTGGTAGAGGGAATAGACCGCATTCTCGCTGTCGGGGACATTCCCTTTCGTCATGTGATAGTGCCTGACCGTACCGCCTGCGAGGTTTATGCGTTTGAGACCCGAAGAGAACGTCGCCACCCACAGGTCGCTGCCAATCTGACACAGGGCGTGTATGTTGTCGTTCCTGTCGTGCCATCTGATGGGGACAAATTCCCCGGAGTTCATGTCGAGCAGGCTCAGCCCGCCGTTCTCCGTCCCGACCCAGAGCCTGTCCTTCCCGCATTCGCAAAATTCGCTGACGGCCGTCCCCGAGAAAAGACTGTTGGGATCCGGCCTGTAGAGCTCAATCTTCGCCGCCTTCGGGGATATGTAGAACGCTCCGTTGAAATATGTCCCTACCCACAGGCCTCCCTCGCGGTCCTTGATGCAGGAATAGAAGCTGTCGTTCCTCAGACCCGCCGAGAGCTTCAGCCTCCTGAGCCGTCCGCTGCCCCGGTCATATTCAAAGAGTCCGGAGTTGGAGCAGACTATTGTCGTCGAACGGTCATTGTGCCACAGCCACCGTATCAGAGGCACGGACTCCTTGCCGCCGTGAGGGGAGAGATAGTTGTGGATGCTTCCGTCCTTAGGGTTTATGCTGTAAATCCCGTCGTCCCATGTCCCGGCCCATATAATCCCGTTCTCGTCCTCGCTGATGCAGAGAAAATGTTCCTTCCGTCCGCTTCCCGTGTCAATCCTCACAAGCTTCCCGCTTTCTCTGGAGTGCCGCACGAGACCGTTCTCGGTGCCTATCCAGACATCTCCGCAGCGGTCGCGGAACAGCGCGCCGACATTGCTGCTCGGAAGCGATTCCGGATTTCCCGGGTCGTGCTTGAACACGGTCTCGACCGCATATTGCGAGGCGTCTGACCATGAGCCTGCACCGATGACCGCGAGCCCGTCGTTCGAGCCGACCCAAAGGCGGCCTTCACTGTCGTGGCACAGCGTGCGGAAACCCTTGCTGAACCCGCTGGCGCTGAGGTCAAGCTGCGTGAGCTTCCCGGTGGAGACGTCAAGCAGCTCAAGGGAATAGCGCGATGCAATCCAGATTTTCCCGCCGTCGGGGTGTTCGAGGAGAAACTCTATGTTGAGGTGCCTCGCGTCCGACGAGTTTCCGTAAATCTTGAATTCCTTGCCGTTGTAGCGGCTCAGCCCGTCCTTCGTGCCGAACCACATATAGCCTTTCCTGTCCTGCATGATGCAGCGGACGCTGTTCTCCGACAGCCCTTCCCTGACGTCATACACCCTGCACGGAATTTCGGCCGACCCCGCGCCCTGCATCCCCGCCGCCAGCGCCGCGACAAGAACTGCCGCCCGCCGGACCGCTTTAGTGCAAAAAATTTTCATCCTCTATAATAATGTATCTCTTTCCGCAAATCTAATAATAAAAACTGTTCGGATTATGCGGCGGCCGCGTGCCGATTGCGCTTGTGCTCAAAAAATGAAATTCTATGCCTAAAAACTGACACTGCAAGACGGGCATATTTCCGAATTTTGTAACCGGTAAAAACTATAACCAATTATGAGACATAAAAACAGGATATTTCTCTTGATAGTGTCGGCGCTGGTGGCCGTTGCCCCGTCCCTGTCGGCACAGAACAATTCGGTTATCAGCGGAACGGTGACTTCGGAAGGCGGGCAGCCTCTTCCGGGAGTGGTCGTGATGCCCTCGGACGGAAAGGCCGAAGCCGCGGTCACGGACATTGACGGAAAGTGGACGATCTATGCAGCCCCGTCCGAAGTTGGCGAACTTGAGGTGTCATGCCTCGGATTCTCCACGATACGTGAGACCGTGGGCGGACGCTCCGTAATCGACTTCGTGATGAAGGAGGACGCGCGTATGCTCGACGAGGTCGTGGTCGTCGGTTACGGCGTGCAGAAGAAGGGCAACCTCACCGGCTCCGTGAGCCAGATTAACTTCAACGACGCAATCGAGAGCCGCCCGGCGATGACGGTTTCCTCTGCTTTGGCGGGACTCTCGGCCGGCCTTCAGGTCCGTCAGGAATCGGGACAGCCGGGAGAGGACAGCGCCAAGATGCGCATCAGGGGCAACACGACCCTCAACAACAATGACCCTCTCGTCCTCGTCGATGGCGTGGAGTGGAGCATGGACGACGTGAACCCCGCCGACATCGAGAGCGTGACCGTGCTCAAGGACGCTTCTTCAACGGCCATTTACGGTTCCCGCGCGGCCAACGGAGTCATACTCATCACCACGAAGAAAGGCTCCGGAAAGGCGAGCGTGACCTATTCGGTTCAGGCCGTGATGCAGACGCCGTATAACAGGATAGGCTGGCTCAGCGATTACGCCACCCACATGGAACTTGTGAACGAGGCCGCGGAGAATGTCGATCAGACGCACATCTTCTCGGACTCCACCATCGCGGCATGGAAGGCTGCGCAGGCTAATCCCGACGGAGTCAACGAATACGGCGTGAAGAACAGCGTCGCCTATCCGAACACCGACTGGTTCAAGGAACTCTTCTCCACCGGCATATCTCAGGAACACAACCTTTCGGTGCAGGGCAGCAGCGAAAAAGTCCGCTACCTTATCTCGCTCGGTTATCTCGACAACAACGGAGTGATGACCCGCTTCAAGGAGATAGACTCCGGCACGAGCAAGTTCAACTTCAGGACCAATGTCGAGGCCAAGGTCACTGACTGGCTCTCGGTCGGAACCCGCATCTTCGGTCAGAAGCAGTCCTACGGTCTCGCAAACGTGAAGAACGCCTTTTCGTACATCTATCAGACGACCCCGGGAGTCTATCCCGGCGAGCCTGACAAGTGGGGAAGGGCAGTGGCGACGGAGGAGTCAACATCCGCCAACAATGTCTTCGCCCAGATGGCGGGTCCTGCGGGGCACAAGACCACCTACCGCGCGAACGCTTCCCTCTACGGGATATTCACGCTCTACAAGGGTCTCACTTTCGAGGCCACCGGCAACTATTCGCACATATACACGGATCAGAACACATATTCCCGCAAGAACGGGATGTGGAACTACACCAACAACACCCGTTTCAGCGAATCCAACCTTGCCAACGCGAACAATTCCAACCTCTATGACATGAACTACCGCATCAACACCGAGCTTCTGCTCCGCTACAACAACATGTTCGCGGAAAAGCATGAGGTCGGGGCGCTCGCGGGATTCACGACCAACTACTACAAGAGGCGCAAGTTCAACGTCAGCAAGAAGGGCTCTCCGGACTGGGCCATCATAGAGATGGACAAATACACCGACTACGACTCTTCCGGCTCGCTTTCAGAAGAGTGGTCGCTCATGTCATGGTTCGGAAGGGTCAATTACGCCTACGACAGCCGCTATCTCGTGGAGGCGAACTTCCGTGCGGACGGCTCGTCGCGCTTCTCCCCTAAGAGCAGGTGGGGATTCTTCCCTTCATTCTCGGCCGGGTGGCGAATCAACCGTGAGGATTTCATGAGCGGTGTCGATTGGCTGAGCGACCTCAAGCTCCGCGCCTCATGGGGAATCACTGGTAACAACAATGTCGGCAACTACTCATGGCAGAGCACCTACCAGTCCGTGACGACCGTCGTGGGGGGGGCAGAGACTACAGGCTTTGTACAGAAGGAGTTAGGTAACGACAACCTCGAATGGGAGACGACCTACACGACGAATGTCGGACTCGATTTCGGAATATTCGACAACATCCTCACGCTCGGCGCCGACTTCTATGTGAAGGACACCGACGGCATACTCTACCGCCCGACCGTCTATGAGACTATGGGCAACATCACCGGCGCATACGCCAACCTCGCCGCCGTGCGCAACACAGGATTCGAGCTTACCCTCACGCACAACAACACCGTTGGCAAGGACTTCCGCTACGGAATCAGCCTCAATCTTGGCTACAACAAGGGCGTGGTCACCAAGTATCAGGGGCAGCTCCAGCAGTACTGGACGGAGAAGAACGGCAAGAAGGTCTATGTTAACAATCTCGCGCAGGTCTCGCAGGGCAGCAATACCGCCAAGATTCTCGAAGGCCACATCTATGGCGAGCATCTTCTCTACCAGATCTATAAGGGCAGCGGCCGCGGTTACACTGGTGGTACGGTCGATCCTAATGCAGGCCCGAAGGACGGAATGATTCGCACCGAGGCCGATATGGCGTGGGTCAGGGCCATGATTGAGGCGGGCTACTCCTTCTGCGGCGTGAAGAAGGTCGGCAAGGACCAGCTCTGGTACGGCGACCTCATCTATCAGGACATCAACGGTGACGGGAACTTCGGAGACTCCAACGACATGGTCCTCAACGGCCACAGCAACAACCCTCTCGTGAACACAGGTCTCAGTCTCAACTTCGCGTGGAAGGGGATTGACTTCTCCGCCGTGTTCTCCGGAGCCTTCGGATTCTGGCTCAACTGGGGCACGCAGTACTACAACACCACCAAGGTCACCAACGGCCACAGCATCGCGCGCCACATCGCCGCCGACCACTATTTCTACGACCCTGACAATCTCACCGACAGCCGTACCAACATCCACGGCAAGAACCCTCGTCTGACTCTCAACGACGATTTCAGCAACGCCATGACGAGCGACTTCCGCGAGTACCGGGGTGACTACGTGAAGCTCAAGAACCTCCAGATAGGCTACACCCTTCCGCAGAACATCAGCCGCAGAATCGCCATGCAGAAGTTCCGCATATTCCTTTCTGCCGAGAATCTCTTCACCATAACGAAATATCCGGGCCTCGACCCTGAAATCGGAACTACGATAGGCTATCCTCTGATGAGGAGCGTCAGCCTCGGAGCGCAGATTTCGTTCTGAGAATGCCGAATGTTAAAAGTCTGATATATAAAGAAATATGTATATGAAAAAGATAAGCATATCAATTCTTCTCCTCGCATCTCTTGCCGCGGCATCGTCGTGCTCCGGATTTCTCGACACCGTGAGGACGGACGCCGTATCCACCGGAAATATGTGGACGGACGAATCGAAGGCCGATGCGGGAATGGCGGGAATATATTACCCCCTCTACAAGACGAATCTCACGAGGACGCAGATTCGTATGGAGGATTATGACGGACTGAACAGGACGGGAATGGAG
>CAVBPI010000013.1:0-10447 GCA_963596955.1 bacterium
ATATAGTCCATGTTTCGATATATCAACGCCTAATAAAAATCACCTACAATTAGCCGTTGAAAAAAAACGATATGAAAAAACATCGTTTTATGCAAAAAACATTATTGAATTTTGATTATTAAAATTTAATAATTATTTTTGCATAAAATCGTATGAATATGACAAGTGAGACAGAAAATCCTTTTGTTACAGTCGGTTACGCTGGAGGGAAGTATTTCTGCGACAGGAAGAGGGAGACTGAGGAAATCGTCAAGAGGTTGAGAAACGGGAACAATCTGGCTCTGATTTCACCCCGGAGAATGGGAAAGTCGGGGCTGATATGGCATTGCTTCGACAGCAGGGAGATTCGCGAGAACTTCTACACGTTCTATGTCGATATATATGCTACTCTGACGCTTGACGAGTTCATTGTCGCGCTCGGGAAAGAAATTGTCGGGAAGCTGAAATCAAGGGGAGAGAAGGCGCTCGAAAGCTTCGTGAAAACCGTGACTTCGCTTTCGCCGGGAATCAGCTTCGACACTCTCGGGAATCCTACACTGACTCTGCTGCCCGGCGAGGTCAGGAACAGTGAGGCCACAATCGAAGAGATATTCCGTTACCTTGAGGGGGCGGACCGCCCGTGCATAGTCGCCATCGACGAATTTCAGCAGATTACGGAATATCCGCAGAAGAACACGGAGGCTCTGCTGAGGACTCATATCCAGAAATGCAGGAACTCAAGGTTCATATTCGCCGGAAGCCGCAGGCATACGATGGGAGAGATTTTTCTCTCCGGTGCACGCCCGTTCTACCAAAGCGTTTCGATGATGAACCTCGGATGCATCGACAGACATATCTATTTCGACTTCGCGGAAAAACATTTCGAAGAAGGTGGGCGAAAACTGACGAGGGACATATTCGACGGGATATATGACCGCTACGACGGCGTTACATGGTATATACAGAAAATGCTGAATACCATATACATGAACACATGGAAAGGTGAGACGGTCTCTCCGGAAATGGTTGAATATGCGCGAAAGGAGATAATCGACGGGTTCAGCTACATCTATCTGGACACTCTCTACCGCCTCACGGCCAAACAGAAAGAAGTTCTCGTCGCTATCGCAAGAGCCGGAAAGGCAAAGGGAATCACCTCAATGAAGTTCATAAAGGACAACGCCCTCAGCGGTGCAAGTTCCGTACAGTCAGCATCAAAATGGCTGCTCCGGAACGATTTTGTAACCACAGAGGGCGAATGCTGGTATGTCTATGACTATTTCTTCGCGGAATGGCTGCGGACGCTGTAGCACGTCATGGTGCTTCGCATACTGACAAACGCAACATTTTCATGCCCATCGCGAGTGATTTGTAAGTTTTTGCGGGTTTTTGTGAAAAAATCGTTATATTCGCTGCGGATTTTTTAATAATTGGTAACCATGATTAACTACCACATTGACGAGATAGACCAGAAGATACTGTCTTTTCTTATAAAGAACGCGAGGACACCGTTCCTTGAAATCGCGCGGGAGTGCGGAGTGTCGGGAGCGGCCATCCACCAGAGGGTGAAGAGGCTGGAGAGCAACGGAATCATCACCGGGTCGCGTGTGATGGTGAAGCCGCAGGCAATCGGCCTGAACATCTGCGCGTTCGTGAGCATATCCATTTCCGAGGGAAACAAGTACCCGGAGGTTGTCGAGGCGCTTGAGAACATTCAGGAAGTGGTTGAATGCCACTTCGTCACGGGACGCTACGCGCTGCTCGTGAAGCTCTACTGCTTCGACCATGACCACCTCATGCAGGTGCTTGTGAACACCATTCAGAAACTGCCTTACGTGCAATCGACGGACACTATGATTTCGCTGGATCAGCCGATTGAGAGACAGGTGTGGGTCAATGAGTATAAGAACACCATCTTCACTTCTCGCAAGAGATAGCGGGGCGCCTAAAAGGCGGCCTGCTTCGTTGCATGAAAAATTCAAGTCCTCACAACCATAAGGTTGCTCCGGGTTGAATTTTCCAGTGCGCCTTGCATCCCATCCTTTTATGCATCCCCTTTTCCCAAGCTTTCTGGCTTCGCTTTTCCAAATCTTTAGATGGAGATGGGGAGAACTATTACTTGGAAAGATTGAAAATAGCGCGGGCGAGGAGGAGGTCTTCTTTTGTCGTGATTTTGAAGTTGAGGCGTTCGCCTTGAATGAAGGAGAGGGGGATGCCGGAACGCTCCACAACCGAGGCGTCGTCGGTGAAGGAGGGGTCGTAGGGCTGAGAATATGCGGCCTTGATGACCTCGGAATGGAAAATCTGCGGGGTTTGGACGGCGTACAGGAGCGAACGGTCGAGCTGAATGTCAAGGCTTTCCAGAATTTCCCGGCCGGAAGAGTCCTTCGTCTTTGAGAGCGCACGCATGGTATCCACCGCGGGGATGACCGGGACGAGTGCCGGGACAGCCTCCGCGCGCGCGAACATATTCCTTATCAGATTCTCGGAAACGAACGGACGCACTCCGTCATGAACCGCCACGAGTGCGCCGTCGGGGACCTTCGCGAGCGCGTTCTGCACGGAATGGAAACGGGTCATTCCGCCCCTGACGATGGTCTGCGGCACGACCATGGCCGATCCAAGACAATATTCCTTCCAGAAATCAATATAATCGTAATTCATCACCGTCACCACCCGTATGTCCGGGCAGGCGGTGACGAAACGGTCAATCGTGCGGTGAAGGACGGAGCGCTCCCCTATCCTGAGAAACTGCTTCGGCAGCTCCGCCCCCATCCTGAGCCCGCGTCCTCCTGCGACGACGACGAGATATTTTTTTCTTTCGTTCATATATCTTTCGATGAATATTCGCAAATATGAGTTTTTTTGCCTAATTTTACAAGATTTTTGGAAATTTGAAGATTTCTTGACGACATCGAATATAAACGGAATATAAAAGACACGATATGGCTTTTTCATTTTTGACGCAGGAACTTGCGATTGACCTCGGTACGGCGAACACCGTCATATTCCAGAACGACAAGATTGTGCTGGACGAACCGAGCATCGTGGCAATCGACATCGTGACCGGGAAGCCCATTGCCCTGGGACAGAAGGCAAAGACGATGCAGGGAAAGGAAAACCCGAAGATCAAGACGGTCAGGCCGCTGAAGGACGGAGTGATTGCGGACTTCGACGCCGCCGAGATGATGATCAGAGGATTCATCAAGCAGATTAACAGCACGCGCAAGTCGCTCTTCCAGCCGAACATCAAGATGGTCGTCGGCATACCTTCGGGAAGCACGGAGGTGGAGAAGCGTGCGGTGCGAGACTCTTCGGAGCACGCCGGCGGAAGGGACCTCTACCTGATTTACGAGCCTATGGCCGCAGCGGTCGGAATCGGCCTTGACGTGCAGGCGGCACGGGGCAACATGATTGTCGATATCGGAGGCGGCACGACCGAGATTGCGGTGATTTCGCTCGGCGGAATCGTGGTGCAGGACAGCATAAAGGTGGCCGGCGACGTGCTCACCGGGGACATCATGCAGTTCATGCGCCAGCAGCACAACATCAAGGTGGGCGAGGCCACTGCGGAGCAGATAAAGATTCGCGTCGGCTCGGTGCTCACGAAACTTGAGGAAGAGCCGGAGCCGATGAAGGTGAATGGGCCGAACCTGATGACGGCACACCCTGTGGAGGCTACCGTGACCTATCAGGAAATCGCCACCTGCCTCGACAAGTCCATCGCGAGAATCGAGGGCGGAGTGCTGCACGTCCTTGAGCAGACCCCTCCGGAACTTTACTCCGACATAGTCGAGGGCGGAATCTACCTGTCAGGCGGCGGAGCGCTGCTCAGAGGCCTCGCGAAGCGTCTGAGCGACAAGGTGAACATTCAGTTCCATGTCGCCGAGGATCCGCTCAGGGCCGTGGCGCGCGGAACCTGCACCGCGCTCAAGCACACTGACGACTACTCGTTTCTCATGAGATAGGCGTGCAGGATGCAGAAGCGCAGTCCCATATCCGGATTAGTGACCGCAGTCGTATTCCTTGTTCTGGAGGCGGCTGCGATTGCCGTTCTGCATTACAGCAACGAACTTCAGCGAAGCTGGCTCTCGAACGCTGGGCACAGCGCCATGGCCGTGCTATGGAGCGGAGGCGAAAAGGTGAGGGGATATTTTTCCCTATCTGTCCAAAACGACTCGCTCGCCGCGGAGAACGCGAGGCTCGCGGCACGCCTGCGCTGCCTTGAGGACAATGTCGCGGCCGCCGGGATTACTGTTCGGGAGGACATCCGCGGAGCCAACGGACGGTTCCGCTTCACTCCGGCCGAAATCATAAAGCTCAGCAACAACCGTCAGCATAACTACATCATCCTCGACAAGGGCGCCGAGGACGGGATTCTCGAAGGAGCCGGGGTCATAACCGGGAAGGGAGTCGTCGGAATCGTCGAGAAAGTGAGCGCGCACTACAGCTACGGAATCAGCTTCCGCAACTACAACATGAGCGTCAGCGCAAGGCTTGGGAAGGAGGGACCGGTGGGACCGATGAGCTGGGACGGCTTCCGGAACGCCGTGCTTGAGGAAATCCCCCATCACCTCGTGGAAGGTCTCGGGGACACTGTCTATACGAGCGGATTCTCCGCCATATTCCCGAGGGACATCCCGCTCGGGGTTACAGTCGGCTCGAAGCTCAAGGACGGGGCGACCTACAATCTTGAGGTGAGGCTGTTCGAGGACTTCAGCAGCCTCAAGCACGTCACTATCGTGAGCAACCCCGACGCGGAGGAATTGGAATCATTGGAAAAGGAGGAAAGGTGACATGGTCAAGACCGACACGAAATTCATAGCGACATGGATTCTTCTGGTCGTGTGCCAAATTGTCATCTGCGACTGCATCTTCCTCGGTCCGATGGTGACGGTGACCCTGCTGCCGGTCCTTGTCATGTTCCTCCCTCTCTACACGAGGACGGAGGTCTCCATGCTGATTGCCTTCGCCGCCGGCTTCGCGGTCGATTGGCTTTCGGACGGGGTGCTCGGGCTGAACATGGCCGCGCTCGTGCCGGTCGCCCTCATGCAGAAGCCCCTCGTGAGGCTGTTCATCGGCGAGGACACGGTCGTGAGGGCGGAGGCGCTTTCTGTCGTGAAGAGCGGGTGGCTGAGGATGCTCGCGCTGGTCACGGTGGCAACGGCCGTATTCCTGCTCATCTATGTGGTTCTCGACGGTGCCGGGGAACGGTCGCTCGGGTTCACGGCGGCGCGCTTAGGATGCTCCCTCGCGGCAAGCCTCCTTCCGGCGGCAATCATAATCCACATCTTCTCAAGCCGAAACACGAGGGATTAGGCCATGGTCTTGGACAGAAAGAATAAGCTGATGATTGGCCTGGGGACGGCGGTGCTCGTTCTCATAGTCAGGCTTTTCGTCATCCAGATAATCGACGACCGCTACAAGATTGACTCGTCGAACAATTCGATGGTATATTCCACGATATATCCCACACGAGGCATCATCCATGACCGAAACGACAGGATTCTCGTCGGCAACAAGGTGGTCTATGACCTTCTCGTCACTCCGCGCGAGGTCACGGAGTTCGACACCCTCGCCTTTTGCACCGTTCTCGACATAGACACGGCGTTCGTGAGGGAGAAGATGGCCGAATACCGCAAGTTCCGGACAAAAATCGGCTGGCAGACGCTGCCGTTCCTCAAGCAGCTGCCGCCCGAAAGGTACATGAAGTTCGCCGAAGTCGAGTACAGATTTCCAGGGTTCAGGGGGCAGGCACGAAGCGTCAGGGAGTATCCGTACAATGCGGGAGGAAACCTTTTGGGATATGTGTCCGAGGTGGATGCCGACTTCCTGAAGAAGCATCCGGACGAGTACCGCAGCGGGGACTATGCCGGAAAGACCGGCATCGAGGCGGCCATGGAGGAGGAGCTTCGCGGACAGAAGGGCTACAACATCTATCTCCGGAACTCCAGCAACCGCATCCAGACACGCTTCCGGGACGGGGAAATGGACCGCGAGGCCGTGCCGGGCAACGACATCACCACGACCATCGACGCGGAGCTTCAGCACTACGGGCAGATGCTCATGGACCGCAAGGTAGGCTCCCTGGTGGCAATCGAGCCTTCCACGGGAGAGATTCTCACGATGGTTTCGAGCCCCGGAATAGACGTGGATATGCTCGCGGACATCGGCAACCACTACTCCGAGATTCTCGGCAACCCCTACAAGCCGATGTTCAACCGGGCCGTGCAGGCCCCCTACCCTCCGGGCTCCGTGTTCAAGCTCGTGAACGCCCTGATAGGGCTTCAGGAAGGGGTGGTCACCCCGGCTACCACGCACCCGTGCAGCAGGGGCTACCACTTCGGAAAGAACAAGCTCGGCTGCCACGTGCACAAGTCTCCGCTCAACCTTGAGGAATCCATCATGATGTCCTGCAACGCCTACTACTGCTATGTGCTCCGGGACATTCTCGACAACCGCAGATACTCCGGTGTCGCCGATGGGCTGGACGCATGGAACGCCTACGTGAAGAGCTTCGGCTTCGGGCAGAAGCTCGGAAGCGACTTTCCTTCGGAGCTGGGAGGATTCGTGCCGGATTCGAAATACTACGACAAGCGCTACCGCAAGGGCGGATGGAAGTCGCTCACGGTCATATCGCTCTCCATCGGGCAGGGTGAGTTGGGCTGCACGCCGCTCCATCTCGCGAATCTCTGCGCCACAGTGGCCAACAGGGGGTATTACTACATTCCTCACATAATAAAGGACTCGGAAAACCACAGGATTGACGACAAGTACAGGGTGCGGCACTACACCAAGGTCGATACGGTTCATTTCCCGAAGGTCATCAACGGAATGTACCGCGCCGTGAACAGCGGCTACGGCTCCGGGGGAACGGCGAGCGTGGCGGCTGTTCCGGGACTGGAAATATGCGGCAAGACGGGAACGGCGCAGAACCCGCGCGGAGACGACAACTCCGTGTTCATCTGCTTCGCCCCGAAGGACAACCCGAAGATTGCGGTGGCGGCCTATGTCGAGAACGGCGGATTCGGCGCGACATGGGCGGCTCCGATAGCGTCGCTTTTGGTTGAGAAGTATCTCAACGGGGAGATTTCAGACTCGCGAAGGCCGCTGGAACAGAGGGTGCTCTCCGGAGACCTGATGCACAAAGTGAAGAAGGACAAGTAGATATGGGACTATACGACACAAGGACAAACAGGCGCAGCTTCGCGAAGACCATCGACTGGTGGCTTCTTGGCTGCTATTTCGCGCTCGTGGTAATCGGCATCCTCAACATCTACGCCTCCGTCCATTCCGTTGATGGCGGCAACATCTTCGACCCGTCGCTGCGCAGCGGGAAGCAGATTATCTGGCTTCTGATTTCGCTCGGCGTAGGCTCGCTCGTCCTGTTTGTGATTCCCCCGAGAATATATGAGGGGTTCTCGCTGCCGCTCTACCTCCTGATGCTGGTGCTGCTCGTGGCGGTGATTTTCCTCAGTCATGACGTCAAGGGTTCGCATTCATGGTTCACGCTCGGCCCGATAAGCTTCCAGCCGGCGGAGCTGTCCAAGACCACCACGTCGCTGATGCTCGCCACGCTCATGAGCCAGGTGGATTACAGGATAAACAAGGCACGGGACTTTCTGCTCACGGCGGCAATCATTCTTCTCCCCATGGCCATAATTGTGGCCCAGAAGGAAACTGGCTCCGCGCTCGTCTATTGCGGATTCATATTCATGCTCTACCGTGAAGGTCTCTCTGGATGGTTCATCGTGACGGCGGGGATGGCCATACTCATATTCATTCTCACCCTCATGGTCAGTCCCTACGCGGCAATCCTCTCGCTCGCGGTCGTCGTGACGGCGTACATCGCGCTCAAGGCGGGAAAGACAAAGCTCCTCCTGTTCGTCGGAATCCCGGTGACGCTGCTCTTCGCATTCGTCCCGACAATTTTTGACAGGATTGCACAGGCCATCGGCAACCCCGACTCGTTCTTCATGAAAGTCCGCCCGGTCTATCTGCTTTTTCTCGCCATACTCGTCGCGGTGCCCTTCGCAATTCGCTCGGCGTTCCGCAACAGGCATTTCTACACCTACATCGCCGTCGGAGCGCTCTTTGCCGGCATAGCATTCACCTATTCGGTGGACTTCATCTTCAACGACATACTTCAGGACCACCAGCGCAGCCGAATCGAGGTTCTGCTAGGGCTCAAGGACGACCCGGCCGGCGTGGGCTACAACGTGAACCAGTCCATGATCGCCATCGGCTCCGGGGGATTCGCAGGCAAGGGCTATCTTCAGGGGACGCAGACAACCTACGGATTCGTCCCCGAGCAGAGCACCGACTTCATCTTCTGCACCGTCGGCGAGGAGTGGGGATTTCTCGGCTCCGTGGCCGTCATCCTGCTCTATGCCCTGATGATTTGGCGAATCGTCAGCGACGCGGAACACAGCCGCGAAGGGTTCACGAGGATTTACGGATATTGCTTCGCCGGCTGCATATTCATGCACCTTTTCATCAATGTCGGAATGACCATAGGCCTCATGCCTGTCATCGGAATCCCGCTCCCGTTCATAAGATACGGAGGCTCGTCCCTGCTGTCGTTCTCTCTGATGTTCTTCATTTTCATGGCGTTGGACAAGAATGAAAGGAAATATTTTTAGCCTGTTTTCAGAAAAATGAAAAGACTCATATTTGTGACGTTTATTCTCCTTTTCGGGATTTTCCCGGTCGGGGGGGGCAGAATTTATATGTCGGCTCAGACCCTGGGCGAGAGGATTGACTGGGACAACGACATCCGTAACATAAAACTCAACGACATTCCGTCATTCAGATACAAATATGACGACTATCTGCAATACTCCCCCGCCGCAGCGATGATGCTCATGCGTGCCTGCGGTGTGGAGGGGCGCAGCCGAGCCGGAGCCGAATGGATCGGCGCACAGGCATTTTCCATGGGAATCATGGCGACGGTCGTCTATGGCACGAAGTACAGCGTGAAACGCCTGCGTCCGGACAGAAGCGCGGAAAACTCATTCCCCTCCGGACATACCGCGACGGCGTTCATGTGCGCGACCATACTCCACAAGGAATACGGATGGCGCTCCCCATGGATAAGCTTCGCCGGCTACAGCATCGCCCAGATAACGGGAGCCTCCAGAATCATGAACCACAAGCACTGGTGTACGGACATTCTCGCCGGAGCGGTAATCGGAGTCGGGGCCGCGGAACTCGGCTACCTCATCAACGACGCGATTTTCAAAAGGAAGAACATCTCCGACGCATGGGAGCCGCTCCGGTTCGACGAGGACAAGTCCCTGAGCTACTATTCCTTAGAATCTCTCTACGGCCACCGCTACGGCATAGGTCCACACGGCCGCCTCTCGGGAGGCCTCGCCGCCGTTCAGACCGACATCCCGCTCCGTCCCAGAGTCTCCGCCCGCGTCCGCCTCGGAATCAACTCCCTGCGCGACCGCGACACAGCCTCAAGCACAGCCTCTGAACTCGGCCTTACCGCCAACTTCTACGACTACCTCGCCGGCGCCGTCTTCAACTGGCCGTTCGCCAAGGTTCTCTATGTAGAGGCCGGCGCGCTGGTCGGCGGAGGCTATCGCAGCTTCCGCTGCCCGGAGGCCATGAAACCGCTGATAAGCAAGGGCTACGGCGAGTTCCTCTGCGGCGGCTCCTTCGGCATCCGCCTCGGCTGCAACTTCCGCCTAAAGCTCCACACCGAGTACAACCTCATGCTCCCCCTCAACCACTCTCTCCTCCTCGCCTTCGGCAGCAGCTTCTTCTGGTAGCGGGGGATGAGGAGTTTCCTGTCAAAAATTCCGAACGGTTTTTTCAAGATTTTGATATTCTGTGGATAGTTATTATATTTGCAGCGCTTGTGCGACGGCGGCATTGCCGGGAGTGCGGGCGTACATATTGAAAGTGTTTTCGCGCTGTCCTGAATGAAAATGTGGAAGTTTTCTTATGAACGGGCAAACGAGAACCGGTCCTTCCTGCTGATATCCGGATGTCGGTGCTGTCTTTCGGCGGCACGCAACTCCATATCTGTGCGGTGTGGGGTTGCGTTTTCTTTTTGTTGTTCATAGGGTCTTTCCACAACCTTCATTCAGACAAATCGAACACGGCTCCACACTTTCTTTTTTTTGCAACCACCCTTCGGCGGAGCCGGGAAGGACTTGAAACCAAATTATGAACAATGTAGAACAGCGGAACTATTCATCGCCGGAAATGTCAGCGGTGCTGATTACGGCGGAGCAGGGGTTCTCGCAGTCGTTCACTATTGACAGTTGGGAAGACGGAACTGTCATCGAAGACGAGTGCTGAGTCCCGAAGAGAATTGTTGTATGTGAAACCCAATCAATTAAACAGTTATGAGAAAACAACCAACACTTTTTCTGCTTCTGTCCCTTGCCCTTGCCTCCTGCGCGAGGGAAAACCTTGAGACGGACAGGTCTGCTGCCGACGGCTCCCCTCTGGA